>DASZPN010000037.1:0-15552 GCA_035549995.1 Minisyncoccota bacterium | reverse complement strand
ACGATATTGACTTCGAAAAAGTAACCGCCTTTGACCGAGCCGGTATAAGACACGACGCCGTGCACTTTTGCCCCGGGCGAAACAGAGAATGAAACCAGGTCGGCTTTGTTGCCGGTGATTTCCGTGTTCGACGCCGAATTACCCGCGGTGCCAGCCTGAGTATCCACAAACTCCGGAAAGTATTTGCTCTTATCTTTGAGCATGACGTTAAGCGCGATAATCATAAGAATTATTAAAAACAAAAGCAGAGCCGTATTCAGCTTTGAACCGAAGAACCAGTATTTAGGGTCTCTGTGCCACATACGCGGTTTAGAACTTCACTTCCACCGGATTTTGGGCGGCGTCGTTGTCCGGGATATCGAAGAATTCCATTTTCTGGAAGTGGAACATGCCGGCGATTACGTTGGAAGGGAAACTTTCTACCGAGGTATTAAAGTCCCGAACGTTGCCGTTGTAAAAGCGGCGGGCGGCCTGGATTTTATTTTCCGTGTCGGAAAGCTCGTTCTGGAGCGCCAGGAAGTTTTGATTGGCCTTGAGCTCCGGGTACGCTTCCGCGATGGCGAAGACGGATTTGAGCGCGCCAGCCAGCATATTTTCGTTGGCAGCTTTGTCGGCCATACTTCCCGCTCCCATGGCGGCGGTGCGAGCCCGGGTTACATTTTCAAATGCGCTCTGTTCATGGGTCGCATAGCCTTTGACCGTATTCACCAGGTTGGGTATGAGGTCGTACCGGCGCTTGAGCTGGACTTCGATATCCGCCCAGGCTTCCTTGGCGCGGTTGCGAAGGGTGACGAAGCGATTGTACGCGGCGGCAAACCAAATAACGATGAGAACTATTATCGCCAGGATATTGAACTTCCAGGTGATGAGATTGAACAAACCGGAAGCGAGGAGCAAAACTATAAGGATTCCAAATATTATACTCATGGGAATATTATATCACGAAGTTAAGCTTATAACACCGGCGATTTTGCCGGGAACTCGACGGCCTCGGGATTATTTCCCGCCTGCAAAAGCTATGCTTTAGCATTGCGGGCAGGCTTGTTGCCGGCGGCCTTGCGGCGCTGGCGCTCTTCGACGATGACCAAGAGCGGCGAGGCCAGAAAGATCGAGGAGTAGGTACCGAAGAACATACCGGCGGTAAGCATCAAGGCGAAGTATTTGGTGGTAGCCGGACCTACGAACACCAGCGCCAGTAAAACCAGGATAACTGTGAGCGAGGTGGCGATGGAGCGCACATAAGACTGCTCCAAACTCTTGCCCACGATTTCACTGAAGTCCGCCTTGGAAATATTCGTGCTGCGCAGATTCTCGCGCACGCGATCAAAGACCACAATAGTATCCGAGATAGACAGGCCCAGTATCGTGAGGACCGCCACGACGAACAGAGTATCTAATTCCGCGCCGAAATAATGCGAGAGCGCGGCAAAGATGCCGACAGGAATAGCCACATCGTGTAAAAGCGTGATGATGGCAATGATACCGTACTTCCAGGAAGAAACCGGCGTGGAAACTTTTCGGAAAGCATAAGCTATAAACAAAATGATGGCGGCAGAGACCAGGATCACCGCCACGATGGCCTTTCTAGCGAGTTCGTGTCCGACAGACGGGCCGATGGAACTGAAACTCTTCTCATCCAGCGGAGCCTGACCGTTCTCGGACATTATGGAGAGCATTTCGGTGTGCTCAGCGTCGGATAGGTCGTGCGATTTTACGATATAACCGGAAGCACCGGTGGGCTGAATCAGCACTTCGCCGAAATTCTGCGCCGCAAAAGCAGCTTCCAGATCAGCTTGCGCCGGCCGGGCGGCATGGTATTCAACCTCCAGAAGCGAACCTCCGCGAAAGTCTATGCCGGTATGGAGTCCGAAAACGAACATTGAAATCACTGCGAGGACAACCAACCCGATCGAGATACTAACGAATGTGATTTTGTGCTTTACGACAAACATAATTTATTTTGAAATCCCGCTGGAGAATAAAAATCTGATAATCTTGTGGTCCGTCTTGGTGGGTACGGCGGAAAGGAATATGCGGGTGATGGTGATAGCAGAGAGCATCGAAACCAAAACGCCGATACCGAGAGTCAGCGCAAAGCCTTTGATGAGCGACGTACCAAACCAGTACAGAATAATGGCGGTGATTATGCTCGAGCTGTTGGAATCGCGGATCGAGAACCAAGCGCGGGAGAATCCGGCAGACACCGCATCATGCACGCTGTGACCTGCACGCATTTCTTCTTTGACACGCTCGAAGATTAGCACGTTCGCGTCCACCGCGATGCCGATAGATATTATGAAGCCCGCGATACCCGCAGCAGTGAGAGTAACCGGTATCAGCTTGAAGAGCGCAAGAATAATCACCACAAACAGACACAAAGAAATAACCGCGATCAAGCCCGGCAAGCGGTACCAGAGAATCAGGAATATCGCCACCAGGAGAAAACCGATGACAGCGGCTTTCACGCCGGCGTGGGTAGCCGTGTCGCCCAAAGTCGCACCGATGGTCTGCTTGGAAAGAAGAGTAATTGGTACCGGCAGGGCTCCGGAATTCAGCCGGCCCACCAACTGCTTGGCCTCCTGCGGAGTAAAATTACCGGTAATATAAGCCAGGCCGGTCGAAATTTCCTCGCGGACTGTCGGAGTGGAAATAGGCGCGCCGTCGAGGAAGATAGCCACCGTCTTGCCGACATTGTCCTTGGTAATTTGGTCAAAGAGTTTGGTGCCGGTATCGTCGAACTGGAGGGTGACTTCCGGCGCGCGGGTGTTCTGGTCAAAGACCAGCGCAGCGCGCTTGAGGTATCGGCCGGTGAGCTCGGTCGAGACAAAACGGTCATCTGGATTGACGCTCACGGTCGGCTTGCCATCCGGCCCGATGGTGACCGGAATCGGCTGATCGGCCGGGCGCTCGGTTTTGAATTCCAAGAGCGGAGTCTGCCCAATCATCTCCGTAGCTTTTTCCACATCGGTCACGCCGGGCAAGTCCACTATGAGTTCCTGCCCCGCGCCGGAGATGATGCTGCTTCCCTGCACTTGCACGACTGGTTCGGATACACCAAAAAGATTGATGCGGCGCTCGATGACATCCCGCAATGCATTCATAGAATCATTCACCTGGCCTGCCGGCACCTGCGATACGTCCGCTTTATATACCAAGTGGCTGCCGCCGGAGAGATCCAGGCCCAGACGAAACTGATGATTCTGTAAAAACGCGCTTTCCTGACCGAAATTCTTGTCCAGCTTGTATTCGGACTTATAGACGAAAAGGGCCACACCTGCGCCCAAAAGGAGGATTATCAGCGCTAAAATTCTGTTCTTCCACATAATCGATTGCCTTGCATTATATACAGTGCTGGCAAAATATGCAAGTTTTATAAGGCGATGGGGGTAAAATCGGATTTGCTCTTGCCGGAAAAGTGGAGTACAATCTGAATATGGAAACTTCTCGCAAAGATTACGTGCTGCTAGGTGCAATTCTCGGCCTGTCGCTCCTGGCGAGCACCTGTATCGCTTCTTATACTTTTTACCGGCTTCGCTCGAACAACACCATAACTTCCACCGGCTCAGCCAAAGAATCCGTGGTATCCGATAAGGTCAAGTGGACTTCCAGCATCACCCGCGCCGTAAGCGCTTCCACCATAAGCCAGGGCTACGCGCAGATGGATTCGGACTTGAAGGCAGTTCGGGCTTTTCTCGCCGCGAACAATATCCCGGCTGACTCGATAGAAGTTTCTCCCATACTTATGAACGAAATTTATGAACAGAACCCCGGCGTGGAAAAACATTATAATCTGGTGCAAAACATCACGGTACAGTCCGACGACGTAAACGGTATCGATGCCCTGTCTAAAAATACCACTCCCCTGATAGTGCAAAAAGGAGTGCTCTTTTCGACCAATTCTCTGGAGTTCTACTATTCCAAATTACCGGATGCGCGCGTGGCGCTCCTGGCGAACGCGGTAAAAGACGCCGGAGCCAGAGCGGAACAGATTGCGAACGCGGGCGGGAAAAGGATAGGAGCCCTGCGCACGGCTTCGAGTGGAGTCGTGCAAGTTATGTCTCCGAATTCCGTGGAGGTTTCCGATTATGGTACTTACGATACTTCCTCCATCGACAAAGAAATAATGGTGACCGTCAAGGCCACTTTTGAGACTAAATGATTCTAAATAAAGAAGAGCAGCACGATTACTCCTAGAGCAATCCTGTACCAGCCGAAGGCGGAAAAGGAATGCTTTTTGATGTAGCGCAGTAGCCAGCGCACGGAGAAAAGAGCGACCAGAAAGGACACGATGAAACCGACCGCGAGCATTTTCCAATCCGCGCCGGAGAATACGGAACCGGATTTATAGAGGTCGTACACGCTGGCCGCGAGCATAGTGGGAATCGCCAGGAGGAAGGAAAACTCCACGATAGTAGCGCGGGAAAGGCCGAGCGAGCGGCCGGCGATAATCACCGCCGCCGAGCGCGATACTCCCGGCACGACCGCCAGCGCCTGGGCGGTGCCCACGGCGAGAGCCTCCCGCACGGTGAGGGCGCGAGTCTCCCCTGTCTCGAGATACTTGCCTCGCCTGGCCTGCCTCTTTTCGAAAATAATTATAAAAATACCGCCCAGAATGAGCATCAAGGCAGCGAGCGGCAGGTTGCCCAGAAAGATATTCTTGATAATTTTATACAAGACAAAGCCGATGATGCCGGTCGGGATGAATGCCACGGCCACGCTTCTAAAATATTGCCAGGAAGAGAATATCTTCTTTATGTAAAGCGCCAGCACGGCAAATATCGCGCCGAGCTGTATTACTATTTCGAAACTTTTTACGAAATCGGTGGAGGGGATACGCATAATATTCTGCACGATCTCCAAATGCGCCGTGGAAGAGATCGGTAGGAATTCAGTTATACCCTCTACTGCCCCGAAAACAATCGAATGAAAAATATTCATAATTTCTTAAATAATTTTGTAAAGGCAAAACCTATGGCCGAGCCGACAAGCCATCCGCCAATCACATCCAGCGGAAAATGCACCCCTAAAACCACTCTGGATATTCCAACGACAAGCGCCAGAACGCACATCCACACGCCCGCCCTGCGATCAACAAGGAACATACTCGCGGCCAGCGCCGCAAATACCGCTGCGTGTCCGGATGGAAATCCATAAGATGACTCGTGCGAAAGCGGTACGATATTCAATATGTCATACGGGCGACTGGTATGAAAAATGGCCTTCAGAATATCCGTCGCAAGCCAGGCGAAGAAGCCGGACACAAATAAAAGGGAGAGAGCAAAAAATTTTCTACGGGCAAATACCAGCACGAGAATGAGAGTTGCGAACAGAATCGGATACGTCAGAGCGTTTATAGCAATAGCCACCTGGCCCGCTGGACCGGTAGACCATTCAAATATCGGCATAAATCCAAAGTGGTACATAATTTATTTCTTCGCCTTTCTCTGGGCGACCTTCAGTACATTGAATAACAGCATGGCCACCGTCACCGGCCCGACTCCGCCCGGTACGGGTGAGACATAGCCCGCCTTTTCTTTCACGGACTCCAAATCTATATCCCCCACTATGCCGCTGTCGGA
Organism: Minisyncoccota bacterium; assembly: GCA_035549995.1. Taxonomy (GTDB): domain Bacteria; phylum Patescibacteriota; class Minisyncoccia; order Phycocordibacterales; family UBA9973; genus UBA9973. The sequence continues at coordinate 9,973 of DASZPN010000037.1, read as the reverse complement.
TTCCGAAGTGCCCGCGTCTATAAGTATCACCCCGTCCTTGACCATATCACCGGTCAGAAACTTGCCCTTGCCGATGCCGGAAATTATCACATCCGCGTTTTTAATAATCTCTTCCCTATTTTCCGTCTTGCTGCGGACGGTCGTATAAGACAATCCCCGAAATCCGAGCAAGGCAGCCACTGGCTTCCCCACCAGCTCCCCTTGGCCAAGCACCACTATGTTTTTACCCGAAAGAGGCACGCCTATAGAATCCAAAAGCTTTACGCACGCGAGGGCGGTCGGAAATCCGAGCACTTCTTTGCCGGCATAAAACAAGCTGCCCGCCTCCGTACCCAAACAATCCACGTCGAGCGCCGGATCTATGCTGTCGAGCGCCCGTCGCCGGTCTATCCCCTCCGGCAGAGGCAATTGCACGATGATGCCGCACATATCCGGGATCTCGTTTATTTTGGAAATCTCTTTCAGTAATTCTTCGGTAGTTATGGAGGCCGGGAAACTGGCGCCGTGAAAGCGCATGCCGACTGATTCGGCCATCCGGGCTTTCATCCGCACGTACTGCGCGGAAGCCGGATCGTCGCCCACCAGTATGTCGCAAAAGACCGGCTGAAAATCTAGCGCCGCCACACCGGCGCGAACTTCTTCCAATATGTCTTTTTGTATTTTTTTGCCGTCGATTAAAATCATAGTTCAATTTTACTCACCATGACCCTGAGCTTGCGCGAAGGGTCATATGCCTAAAAATTCGTGCTTGGTATCGTCGCGGTGTGCAGAACGGGCGTACGAGCGCATAGAAGACAGTATGCCGAGGCCCGCGAATTCGGTCAAGAGATGCGATCCGCCGTAGCTCATAAACGGCAGTGGTATGCCCGTGACCGGCAAGAGTCCTATGTTCATCCCGATATTTACCAGCACGTGGCTGCCGATAAAAATCGCTATACCCATCCCGAAAAGTATCTCAAAGTTCGACGCTCCCAGGGATGCCTGGGCCAGAATCCGCCAGATCACCAGGGAAAACAAAATCAGGATAATAAACGCGCCGACAAATCCCCACTCTTCCGCAAAAGCCGCAAATACGAAGTCGGTCTGATACTCCGGCAAAAACTTCAGGCGCGATTGCGTGCCGAAGCCGAGCCCCTTGCCAAAGACTTGCCCGGAACCGACCGCGATAGTGGACTGAAAAGCGTTGTAGCCGGAGCCGTGGATATCCGCCAGCGGATTGACGAAGTTGGCAATACGCTCCTTTTGATAAGGCTTGAAGGCAAACGCCCAGAGGAGGCCGAAAACCAGCGTAGCGGAGACGAAGACCAAGAGGAGATGCCGCTTGGAAATGCCGGAAACCAGCACCATCCCGAGCCATATTAGGAATATTATCATCGCCGAGCCAAAGTCCGGCTGGAGCAGGACCAGAATAAACGGTACGAGCGCGTACAGTCCGGAGATAAAGATGTGCTTTATGTTTCTTATCTCCACGTGCCGGCGGGAAAAATATTTTGCGAGCATTAGAACCAGTACGAGTTTCATCATATCCGACGGCTGAAAAGAAAAAGCGCCGAGGGAAAACCAGCTCTGCGCCCCGTGGGAGACTTTGCCGAGCACGAAGAGTATGAGGAGCATCCCGGAAAAGAACAGGAATATTGTGACCAGCACATCCGTGCGCTTGAGAAATCTAAAGTCAATAAAGGAAAAAACAAAAAATACCCCAAACCCTAGGAGCGCCCAGATAATCTGCCGGAGAAAGAAATGTCCGGCGCCCTCCTCCGGCGCAAAGGATTTCATCGTCACCAGCCCCGCCGCGATGATGGGCACGATAAAAGAAACCAAGAGCCAGTCTATTCTCTTTAGAGCTTTTTCCGCCATCGCCGATCAGAGGTGCACGTCGAAAATATTGTACACGGGCAATATTTCCTTTGCGACGACTTTCTGGGTAAAGGGTTCCGGCCAGGTGAAGTTTATTGCGGCGGACTGCCCGGCGTCGAGCCGGCCGATATAGGTTTTGCTGGCGGAAACGGCGTTGCCATCCGCGCCGTATAGGATCGCGATTACGTTTATATTCGGGATGGCGAGCAGAGAATTATTCATCAGGCTGGCGGAAAGCCTCGGCGCGGTATCTTCCCCGCTGAGACTGATATTGGAAACGCTGGTTTGCAACTCGGCCGCTTTTTGCGGAGGAATCTGGATCCAGACCGGATCTTCGGTAAATTCAAAGGTGGTATACATCGGCACGGAATTGCCCACGTCTATCGCCGGCTCGAATACCGCGAACCTGCCCGCCGGCGGGATAAAAGTCGTGCCTTCCCGCTTGCCGATGTACACATTGTCCTTGTCGCCAAAGCGGAAGCGGTAAGTTATTTTTTCCACCGCCGCGCCGTTGTTCTTATTCTCGAGATACGCCACGGCGTTGTAGCGCCCCGGCACCACCTCAAAGGCCCGGGCCCAGAGCACCGCCACTTTGTCCACCTGATCGGCGCAAGCCAGCTGGCAGGAGCCCCCGCAATCTATACCGGTCTCGTTGCCGTCCTGTTTCTGATCAAAGCAAGTCGGCGCTTTATTAAAATGAGGGTAAACGAGCAGAAACCCGAAAGCGCCTATCACGAGGATGAATATTATTACGTAAAGGATTTGCCTCCTGAGAGCCCAATTCATACGGACATTTTAGCACAATTTTCCTGTATCATAGATATGACAAATTGCATATATAAGCAATACCACCTAAAAACCCAATCAAAACAATTTCAGGAAGTTGTGGTAGACATCGTCTTTTACATAAATACCCGGGAGAAAACTGGAATATCTTTTACCATGGAAATCGCTACCGGCGCTTTTTACTAGGCCGAATTTCTCGCTTGTCTCCTCTAGAAAGGCAACTGTTCCGGGGGTATGCTTAGGATAATAAACCTCTATACCATCTAGGCCAGAATCCTTTAATCTTTTTAAAAATGAATCAAAATCTATCTTATCAATCAGATTTCCCGGGTGAGCTAAAAAGGCTTTGCCGCCGTTATTTTTTATTATGCCTATAGCTTCTTCAACCCCAATCATCCAAGAGTCGTCTTCCCCCTCAATAAAAACTTTCTTTAAAGCCTCCTTAATAGAGATATTGTTACCCAAAAAACCAACTAATTTTTCGGCAATTAGATTACGGCTAACAAAGACACTTTTAATTTCTGATTTAATTTTTCCAAAATCAAAGTTACAGTTATATTCCGAGTTAAGTTTATTTATTATGTTTTTTGCCCTGTTATTATAACCATCCAAAGTACTTATGAGAGCATCATTTATGCCCTTGATATTGAATGACTTGGAATAACCGAGCATGTGTATAGATTTGTTGCTTGTTCTATCAATACAAGATATTTCTATGCCTTGTAAAATATCGATATTATTAGTTTTATTTTTTTTGAGATGTTCCGATTCAGGATTTATGAAATTATGATCAGTTAATGACAGCAATTTTACTCCTTCTTCCTCTGCAACATTCAAAACTTGTTCTGGTGAATCAGAACCATCAGAGTAGTATGAATGGACGTGCAAATCAATCTTTATCATTATTTATCCTTGAAAATTCGTAGCAAAATCCATTATAATCTCCTTTACCATACAAAACAAAAGAAACAAGGTTTTCATACCATTGGAGCAACTTAACCCCTTGATCAAAATCTATAACATTATTTTTACAGTTTTTTAAAAATTCCAAAGCGGGTTTGGAATTTAGTTGAAAAACCTCATCAAATATTTTAAGTGATTGCTCTAAATCCGACGGGGAAACGTTTAATTCAACCTTATTTTTACAAGAATAATAAGTCACAGCATTACCAGGCCCGTGTAGTATCTTACTAACAAATATTCTGGCTTCATTTGGGTCCAAAGACCTTACAAGCTGTCTTCTGCAAATTGTTCTGTTATCTAATAAAACATAGGCAGTTAAGTCTTTAAAATCAAAATTTGCTTCTTTCTTTTGTATAGGCTCAATTTTTAAGTCACCTTTCAAGTCCTTGCCACTGACTAGTGATGGATTATATCTTGGATAATATATATAGTAGACCTTATATCCGATAGTTCATCCTCGGTATGTGGTATTAAATCGATGTCGTTGTTTGTTTTTTGTTTAAGTTCTTCTCTTAATTTTTTCATAGACTCATAGGTCTCTTTTTTTATTACTCCGTCCATACTTGGAACCATGGTGAATATATCCAAGTCCACAGACTTTTCCGAGTAAAGCCAAGAACCGTATATTTTTGCATAAAGAACGTCCTTAAATTCACGCATGTTCTCCTTAATAAATTCAACAATTTCAGGTTTATCCCTGAATTTATTTTTTTCTGGATTAGTATGCTTGTTAGGAAAATCTTCCATGCTTTAAAACTAAAATCTTATATGATTACGCTGCGGAGAGTTCCATCAGAAAACTGGAGCCCTTGCCGGACCCGGCAGACTCTGCCCAGACCCGGCCCTTGTGCGCTTCCACGATAGTCTTTGCCAAGTACAGACCCAAGCCGGAGCCGCTGGTGTTCATCTTCGCGCCTTCACCGCGGGAGAATTTCTGGAACAAGGTCGGCATTATCTCCGGCGGGATGCCCATGCCGGTGTCAGATACCGACCAGATAATTTTTCCGTCTTTCTTTTCGAGCTTGACCTTGATACTGCCTTCCTTGGTGTATTTGATGGAGTTATCAATCAGGTTCAGCATCACCTGGCGAAGCTTCTCCATATCGCCGTTTACATTGTAGGGACCTTGGCCGTCCGTCTCGAAAGTGAGCTTGAGGCCTTTTTTCTCGGCCGTGACGGACAGGTCGGTAGCCAAATCTTTGGCGGCTTTCTCCATATCAAATACCGCCATAGTGTACTGCATCCCGCCCTGCTCTATCTTGGACACGTTCAGTAGGTCGTTCACGACTTTGGTCAGGTGCTGTCCGGATTCAAACACGCGGTCTATCATTTCTTTCTGCTTGTCCGTCACCGCGCCGAAATCCCCCGCCAGGAGCATCGAGGTATAGCCGTTTATAGCGGTCAGAGGGCTCCTCAATTGGTGGCTGGCGAGCGAAAGGAATTCAGTTTTCAATTTATCGAGACTCTTGAGTTTCTCGTTGGCATCCTCGAGTTTGAGATTGGAGTCTTCCAGCCTGAGTTTAGAATCTTCCAGTTCTTTATTCAAAACCCCGACCTGCTTATAAAGCCTCGCCAGTTCGAGATTCTGTTTGTACATGTTTTCAGTTACCTTTTTGTATTCCTCTTGGGAAATAGAGTCAGGGGGAGTATTCGCCATAGGAATTATTTGAGACTGGAAGGCACCTCTTCGGGCGGCAGCTCGGCGATAATATCGCGAACCGCGTCTCTACACACTTCGTGCGAAGCTTTGCCGAAAATCCTCTCGTACTGAGTTACCAGCCGATCGATTACGCCTTTGGGGTCGCCATTGCCCACTATTATCTCTTCTTTCTTTATGTCTATAATCTGTATACCCGCCTTCTTTGCCTCGTCCCAAGCCAGGGGGCCGATGATAAGGGCTTGCTCCTTGATGATGCGTATTGCGATTTTTGGAAATGATGCTATAGTGTCCATAATTTTTTAGCTTTCCTTGATCTTATAATACGCTCTGCCTATCCTTATCAGGCTGACACTCATCACCAAGTAGGAAGTGAAGTACATAAAATCGTTTATACCGCCTGCGTACCAGTTGCCCGCGTTGGCCTGATAGAGAAAAGTGAAGTCACACGCGTACTGCACGAATAAGGACAATATCAGGAACAACATCGGCCTTTTCATCATTCCGCCCAGGTAATTTCTGGAAACCAAAAACGCCAGAATCGCCAGAGAAACATATATAGCCTGGCCGAAGGGATAACCGAAATCCAGAAATACTTTCAAGGGGTTGGACCAGTCGAATTCATACCCCTTTAAAAAGAACATATAGGAAACGATCAGAACTGCAAGAGGTATGACGATAGCTATGAGTTTGCCTTTAAGAGACTTAAAGGAAAATCTGAATCCTATGGCACGAAGCATATAAGCAGTACCGACTATGTATGCGATGACGCTGCCGAAAAATCCTACGTCGCCCAGGGAAGGATACGGAATCTCCACGTTTTTAAGTACATTCAGATAACTGTCAAAGCTCTGACCGAAAACCTGGAGCAACAAGCCTATGGAAAGAAACATTACGGCCTTGCCGATAACACTGCGGTGTCCGCCCCACCTTCTGGAAACCATCAGGCCGACAATTCCGCCCAGAAGCGCAATGACTTGATAAGTCGCGGCCCATATTTTCAAGCTGTGCTGGGTAGAATCAAGATCAAAATTTAAAAATAAATGCAGATAAAAAAACCACGCTGCAATGAGTACATATAAAGCGACTAATACTTTATAATTCGGCTTTTTAATGCTCTTTGGCATATCGCCGTTCATAGGGTGATTATAACATCGCAAAACCAGGCGGTAAACCCATATGTGGATAATGTACTCAAGAGTATTGAACCTGATACTTCTTCAAAAAAAGCACCGGGCGAAACCTGCTCTTGGCATCTCTTAGATTTTCCAGCCCCAGGTCTTGTTCGTAATTGAACATTTTCTTGCCGATTTTGGCCAAAGCCTCCGCATTTTTCTTGATTAGAAAAGAATTCACGCCGTTGAAGGATCTGTCCACCTTGGAAGCATGGGCTATGGCATATTCGCAACTAGTGAGTTCGTTTATCATAAACGCTATCATCTTGCCATTAAAGAAAATGCCGACCCCGAACAAGTCCAGCGCATCCGCCGCCAGCAATAAACGGTTCACGGAAACTTCCTCGTGGGACTCGAATACTTTTTCTTTCTCTATCTTAAACTTCAGCCACTCTGCGGACAAGTTTATGATGCTGGCTTTGGTGTTCTTGTCCCTTAAATCCAATATTTTAACTTCCGCACCCGGGTAGTTTTTTATAAACAAACCAACCTGATTGCGCTTTTTCACGAATTTTCGGCCGGGCATAGTGCCAAGCTCCATAGTGTCGTAAATATAATCCGCATGATTCGGATCTTCTTTTATTTTAAATTTGCTCTGGTCAATACCAAAAACCGACTCTTCCGGCACAAGCTTTAGAATCGGCTTGAGTCCTTCTTTTCGGGAAAGATGAAGAAGCTTGTCTGCGGTTTCATTTACCTTATTGCCCCCTAAAAAAGAATAGAGCTTTTCTCCGGTTATATAATCGGTGAAGCTCACAACCAGATTGCCGTGCAACACGGAAATAGCCATCTCGTCTTTTATATTCCAAGACCACATACTCACGAAACTATAATCGGAGTACGGGGGAAATTTGGATGTTATTTTCTCTATATCTTTTTTGTCCGCTAGCTCCAGTTTCTTGAACTTGGGAAATTCGGGAATCATGTGAATTAAGACTTATGTTACACCCTTAGCTCAAAAACAACAAGGTTGAGCCCGCGATCAGTATGATAGTGGCTACGATTTTTAAAATGAATGAGCGCCGGGAAAAATCCTCCGCTTTTATTTTCGGGAAGAAAGCGAAGATAATGAGGGCATACAGGAATATAAAGAAGGGCTGAGCGCCGTTGACCGCATAAACCAGGGCAATCGGCGCTATGAGGGCGGCGTAATTAAACAGCAGTCTGGCTACAACGTTGATAGCCTCGGACAAGGTACTGAGACTCACTATGGTTCGCCCCCCTTCCCGCACAAAGGTCAGGAAATCCGTTCGCACAGGAGTAATGACGAGCAAGCCCAAACCGAAAACAAAGGCACCCAGATACTCCCAAAACGAAATTGTCCAGAAAGAAGACTCCAGCCCGATGAACTTAAATACAATTGTGTTGAGCGCAATCAAAAAAGACGCAAAAAGCATCAAAAAGAATATCCTGGGCTTCCAGCGAAAACCGTGCGGGTTCATACTCATCAGCACCGCACCCGCAATCACGATCAATGTAGCCAATATCTGATGCCCGGACAAATGCTCCTTTAAAAATATTGCGCCGAGAATATAAGACAGCGGCACGACCATCTGCCAGAGCGGGGCGGCGATGGAGACTTCGTCTTCCTTGAGCGCCTGCATATAAGGAATATACCCGCCCACGAAAAGACAGCCTGCAAAAATTCCCAGAAGCTCCTGCCACAGCGCGATGGTTTCTACTTTGGCAAAAATAGATATGAGCACGGCAGCCAGCCCGGACACCAGCCCGGTAAAAACCAAAAGTGACGCTACCCTCTTGCCGGCTGAATAACGGGAAATCACAAATCCGTCTATATGGTTTGTTACCGCCCAGAGCGCCGGGGCCGACAGTGCTATCCAGAACCAGGTGTTCATAATCAATAAATATCGCTGTTAGGGTAGCGAGTACCGCGCTTGATAAAATTAACCTCGGTGTCTTTCAAATTAAAAGTGTCCACAAAAAATTTCCTGATGAGCTCCTGGTCCATGCCATTCTTGCAGCTGTATACATCGGCACTTACGAAGCCCCGCTTGGGAAACGTATGGATACTGATATGGCTCTCCATAATCACCACAAAACCGCTCCATCCGCCCGGATCTTTTTTCCCATTACCCTCGGCAAAATAGACTACCGGCTCGGCGAGTTTTTTCATATCCAGTTTAGCGGGCAAAGAGTTGAGCGCCTCTAAAACCAAGTCCTTGTTGTTTAACAAATCAAAATCTCCGCCGTATCCGTCGATAGTTATGTGTTCACCAAAATCAGTGGTATTCATTTATCGTTTACTATAATTAGTAGCTTAAAAATTAGCTGGACTTTTTTTCTACGCCTCTTCCATGTAGTTAGTATTCTAGCATGATATTGTAAAAACTATCATGCCTCTAAATCATATAAAACATAAGCCGGGCCGATATATTCCAGGCACTCTTTTTTCTTTTCCTTGTGTTTTATGTTTATTTTTTTGTCCATGTTTGTGGGAAGTATTTTCCCTTCATGCTCTACGAATCCTATCGTGAAATACTCAGGACCTCTATTAAAGATAACAAAAAATTCCCTGATCAGCCCTTCTTCGGATAATGTTTCGGCGGCTTCCCGCCCATATTTGCCAGCGAGAAGTGAACACCATTCCCGCCAAGTTTCAACTTTATTATCTTTTATTTTAAAAAAATACCCTGTGATCATATAAATATTATAACAAAAGCATCGCTAAGTGGATAATATATAGCGATGCTATGAATCAAAACCAAAGGTTTTTAATTTAGAAGTGGTATAGGGTCAAAACGTCCACTACACCCACTACAGCAAACACCATTTTTACCCCACAACTTAACAGATGGCTTTCCAAAATACTTAGTGTATAACTCTTTTGTTTTGTTATAAGCACTTAAATAAAGAGGAGTCTCATCCGGAAGGATAGGATTATGGTTTAAAAACCTACCATACACTTTTTTACAAAATTCTTTATACTCTTTTGTATGAAGTATAAAGTAATGCCATAAATCATCGGCGCTTTCCGTGAAAAAGTGTTCACCGTCCTCTTCAACTACAAAAAGGGAAAGAAAGCGTTTTAATTCTTTCTCCAATGCATTAATATGCTTAGGAGTCGAAGGATAATCAACATTCATTCTGGCTTTGATTCTGGAAAAATCAAAGTTGTGAATAAATTCAATCTTAGCTTTCTTTTCTTCTGAAAGAGCTGAGAAATCCGGAGTCATCGTTTCCATTCTTTCCATGTTTTATTCTCCTTTTTAGACCTTTGTTTTATTTCCTGAGAAATTTCAAGAAACCTTAGTCCTCTTTCAAGTTAACTTGAAAATTCAATTAAGTCAAGATATCCCTTTTCATATGAGTTTACTGCCAGTAGAAGGATGGTAAAAATGCATCTGGCTATTATTTTTTCTTGTTTTTAATCCTGTCGGCAAGCTTTTTCAGTTTTTGAGGGTCGGCAAGAGCGCCGCCGCCGGAAGATATCCAGCCCTCATATTTATCAAACCAAAATCTCTTTCCGCTTAGGAATTGCTTCCAGGCGCCCTTTTTTAGACTCTGCGTGCCGTGC
>DASZPN010000036.1:0-4401 GCA_035549995.1 Minisyncoccota bacterium | reverse complement strand
CTCCGGCGCGGGACCCTCGCGATAAAAAATTTCCAGGAACCTCGTCCTTTTGAGAACTTAAAATTCCAAGGGATTGGTTTGTTTCTTCATCTTCAAAAATCCGCGGGCAGATCACATAAGCTTGCCGGCCGGCCGCGAGCTCGGCCCGGACTTTTTCATAAGTTTCTTCGCGCTTGCCGGGCGGAATTATTTCCGTTATGACCTGTTTCCGGCCGGCCGGCATCTCGTCGAGGAGGGTGAGGTCCAGGTCGCCGTAAATCGTGAGCGCGAGCGTCCGGGGGATAGGGGTCGCCGTCATAGACAGGAGATGGGGAGCAACTCCGTCCTTGCGTACAAGCTTGCGGCGCTGTTCGGTGCCGAAGCGGTGCTGTTCGTCCACTACTGCGAGCGCCAGGTTTTTAAACTTTACGGATTTCTGGATGAGCGCGTGCGTGCCGATCAATATAGGCATCACGCCTTCCGCCGTCCATTTGAGAAGCTGAGAACGGGAAATATTGGTCCAGCCCTCCGGATTTACTTTGGAGGGGAATTTGCGGCAGCCCGAACCGGTGATGAGCCCTACGTTAATCGGCAAATGCCTGAAATATCGGATGAAGGACTCAAAGTGCTGGACGGCCAGAATTTCCGTCGGCGCCATATAGGCTACCTGGAGGTTGTTTTTCACAGAAGCATAGGCGGCGGTGGCGGCCACGGCGGTCTTGCCGGAGCCCACGTCGCCCTCGAGGAGGCGGGACATGGGCTGGCCTTTGCTCATATCGGAGAGAATAGCGCTTACGGCTTTTTTCTGCGCGGCGGTCGGTTCGAAAGGAAAGCGTGAGAGAAATTCTGAAATTTCTGCTCTGCCGGCGGATATCTTAAAAGACTTATGCCGCCGGTATTCCAGTTTGTCTTTCTGCCGGGCCAGCTGAATGGCAAAGACTTCTTCGAATGCGAAGCGTTTGCGGGCGGCCTCCGCGTCCCGCGGCCGCTCCGGACGGTGAATCCAGACCAGCGCGGTCTTCAGGGTAGGCAGATTGTATTTTTTTAAAATATCCGCCGGAATGTAGTCTTCAAATCTATCCAGCGTCTTGTCTTTGATGATTTTTTCCAGGGCGTGGTAAAACCAGCGCGAAGTGAGCCCCCTGGTCTCGCGGTAGACGGGGTAGGACAGGCCCGCCTTGCCGCCTTTGCCGAACAGGGATTCGTGCGAGTCTATCGGCAGTTCCGGGATTTTCTCAATTTCCGGATTCGCAAAATACAAACCTTGCTTGCCGGCGGAGACCCGTCCGGAGAGCTTTACATTCTCGCCTTCGTGCATCATTTTAGCCAGATAGGCCTGATGAAACCAGGTGATTTTAATTTTGCCGGACGCGTCGGCTACCTCGCCCTCGCCTATGGGCACGCCGCTCCGGAATGCCTTTTTGGTCTTCAGCTTTGAAACGCGGCCGTACACCGTGGCCGTTTCGCCCGGAGCGAGGTCGGCGATGAGTTTGATTTGGCTCACATCCGAATAGCGTACGGGGAAATAGAACAGCAAGTCTCGCACCGAAAAGAGCCCGAGTCTCCTCAGGGCTTTCTTCTGTTTTTCATCCAGGCGGAATATGAGTTCCAGCTTGTCGCCGAGTTCCATTTAGGCACCGATGAGTTCTTTGACTTTGGCGGCTAGCTCGTCCAGAGTGAAGTTTGACTTCACCATAAATTCACTGATACCGAGCGACTTGGCGCGCTCGATGTCTTTCTCTTCGGAAAGGTTGGAGAAAATTATCACCGGCACGTCCGCAATTTCCTTGCTGCCGTTCTTGCGGACCTTTTCAAGTATGGTAAAGCCGTCCACATCGGGGAGCATCAGGGCCAGGAGAATCAGATCTATCTTGACCCGGCTGTCGATCAGGCGAAAGGCCTCCTCGCTGTTTACCGCGGTGGAGATGTCATAGCCCTCTTTCTTGAGCTTCTTGGCTTCCAGGCCCAAGAGGAAGTTGTCGTCTTCGATTATTAGTACCATCTTGGCCATTTATCTTAATTATACTACTCGTTTCAGGCTAAGCAACCCCGCCTTTCTGGCGTATGGGGATAGTGAAAAAGAAAGTCGTGCCGGCCTCCGGGCGGCTTTCAAACCATATTTTGCCGCCGTGCCTCTCGACGACGTTCTTGGCGGTAAAGAGCCCGATGCCGGATCCGGTGATTTCTTTTTTTTCCGCTTCCGGATCGCGGTAAAACTTTTCAAAGATATGTTTTTGCCCCTCGGGAGAAATTCCCACCCCGGTGTCTTTCACGGAGACTTGAACTTGGTCATCCTTTTTGGAGAGAGTTATGAAAACTTTGCCGTGATTGCCGCTGTACTTGATGGCGTTGTCCAGGAGGTTTTGCAAGACCATTCGCATTTTCTCCTTGTCCGCATCCACCGGCGGGATATCCTCTTCCGGATGCAAAAATATCATCTCTACTCCGTGACTGTAAGCCTCACCGGAGAAATCGAATTTCACGCTGTCGATAAGCTCCGACAGATCCACCGGCGAGAATTCGAATTTCTTCTCCGCCAATTCTTCTTTTTTATTATCCGCGAGCATATCCGAGACCAGTTCGATCGCGCGGTCGTTGGATTCGTAAGCTTTTTGCATCAGGTTCTCCTGCTCGGGCGTGAGCGCGCCGAGGTCCCCATCCAGGAACATCTTTATGATCCACTTTTGCGCGGAGAGGGAGGTCTTGATCTGGTGCGCGTTTAGGGACACCATCTCGGACTTCATAGAGCACAGCTGCGCCAAGCGTTGGTTCTCCTGCTCGATCTTTTTCAGTTCGGCGTCATTTGCCATAGGGGAATTATATCATCTCCGGCGGTTCAAAGGAGAGCCATTTGACTTTATAGGCTTTTAATGTTAATGTTATAGACGGAGATATTTCCAAAAAATAAAATTTGTTTTTATGAAAAAAGTTTATGTTCTTTTCAGTCTTTTTGCAATTTTCGGGTCAAAAATTGCAACAGCGCAGACTGTTTCCTGCTGCCCGGTACTTAGCAACGTAACCATACAGCATTTGTCCGGTAATAATTACCAGGTCTCGTACGCTTATCACACGACTACCCCAGGCCACGGAAGCGTAGCCATAACGGCTGGGTGCCCAACTGCCTGCAGTACACTGGTGTGCCATCGCACTACGGTGGCAGACTCGTTCTGGGTGATAAATGTAGTTTCTGTCAGCGGCGTGCCCGCTGTGTACTCTTACTCCACGGACAATTGTGGAGGTACGCCGTGTCCGCAAGGTCCGTTGCCGGTTAATTTTATTTCGTTTAATGTCCAAAATCTTAAAACGGAAATAAAATTATCGTGGACTGTCGGCGGAGCGAATAATGTTCCTGGTGATCGCTTTGCGGTGAATCGTTCAGTTGATGGAGTGAATTTCAGCCAGATCGCGGCAATACCGGTGGGAGCCGGTTTGAATTATTCCTATGATGATTCTCCTGCACCAGGAAACATTTTTTACGAAGTGTGCACGTTGTTCAACTGCACCCCTGTAAAAAAAGTTGAGCTTTCCGAAGATAATACTGTGAAGTATTATTATAACGGCAGCCAGTTGGTTACCCGTTATCTGCCGGCGGGAGCAATTACGTTGGTGGTGGATGGTTCGGGCAGAACCATCGCTAAAAGTTCCTTTATATCAATTTCTGTTCGTCCGGGCCTTTATTTTTTAGAGACACTGGATAAGAATGGAAAGAAAATTTATTCGGCCAAAATTTTCGCTTCACGGCAATAGTCTTGGTTTCGCATGGTTAAGGGCAGAGTCCTGCTAATTCTTTAGCGGGACTCTTTTTATTTCGGGCGGATTTTCGGCGCGGGTTCGCGGTATAATAGATGCTGTGATAGCCCGAGCGAAAAAAATTCCCTTGCCGGTGTGGGTGGCCCTGCTCGACTGCGCGGTACTTGTTGCCGGCGGCGTTTTATATTTCACCGGGCACCGGCCGGCCATCGCGCCCCTTTTCAAAATAAGCGTATTTATTCTGGCCCTGCCGCTTTGGTATGAAATCATTCGGGATATGCTCCGCCGGCGCTTCGGGGTGGACCTCATCGCCGGCGTCGCAATTTTGACTGCATTCATCCTCCGGGACTACCTGCCGGGCCTGGTCATAATTCTCATGCTCTCCGGCGGGCAAACCCTGGAGTCCTATGCGGTCGGCCGGGCGCGGTCCGAGCTTTCCCGGCTTCTCCAGCGCAGCCCCACCCGGGCCACTCGGAAAGAAGGAGATAAATACCGGGAAGTATCCGTGGACGAAATTGTGCCCGGGGATTTTATTCTGGTAAAGTCCGGCGAAGTCATCGCCGTGGACGGCGAAGTCGCCGAGGGCGTTTCTTTGGTGGATGAATCCAGCATCACCGGCGAATCTGTGCCGGTGGAAAAAAATCCGGGCAGCTTTGTCTCTTCCGGTACGGA
>DASZPN010000035.1:0-12443 GCA_035549995.1 Minisyncoccota bacterium | reverse complement strand
TAAATCCGAAGCTCGAGAAAGTTCAGCAGAAATACGCCAGTCTATTGAAGACTTTGAATTAATTTTATTCCAACTCCGTAGTCGCCGGAGGTTTGGGCGTTTCGTCGAAGAAGACGCGGTTGAAGCCGTGTTTGGTGACTTCGGATATTATTTTTCTACGGGTTTCGGCCGGCAATTCAAATCCTTTTACAGTCATAAAGTCGCTGGTGGAGACCGCTCGCACCACCACCGGGTATTCATAGGAGCGGCCGTCGCCCTGCACGCCTACTGTTTTCGAGCCGAGGAGCGCTATAACTACCTGGGATATCTCCGGCCAAAACGGCTCGGCTTTTAGGATGTCGTTCACGATTTTATCCGCCTTGCGCACCTTGTCTAGAAGCTCTTTGTTCGCCGGAACGCCGACTATGCGTACATAAAGTCCCGGCCCCGGAAAAGGCTTTCGTTCACTCGTGGATTTATCCAGGCCGATGGCGCGGGCGATGTCCCGCACTTCGTGCTTGAAAAGTTTGCCGAGCGGTGAAATTTCCTTGACGCCGAAATCCAGGCCCACGTTGTGATGGGATTTGATGGTGGCCGCTCCGCCTAGGTGCCCGGATTCGATCAAATCCGTGGCCAAGGTGCCCTGTAGCACATGAGTTATTTTCTCCTTCTCAATAATTCGTTTGAAAATCGGCTGGTAAGCTTCTTTGAACAAGCGGCGCTTTTCTTCCGCGTCGGTCGAGCCTGCCAGCTTTTCCAGAAATTCTTTTTCCGCCTCTACGATATGCAAATCTATGCCGGCTTTCTTGCAGGCGGCCAGAACTTCTGCCGGTTCGCCTTCCCGCATAGCGCCCGTGTCTATGAAAAAAGCGTACAGGCGTTCGCGGAGAGCGGGTGCGAGTATCGCCGCGAGAGTGGTCGAATCCACTCCGCCGGAGACGCCGATAGCCGCCTTACCCGAGCCGAGTTCCGCCAAAGTTTCCTCCCGGATTTCCTTGATGATGTCGCCCGGTTGCCAGTCTCGCCCACAATGGCAGATTTTAAAAACAAAATTCTCCAGGATTTTATTGTCGTCTTCGGTTTCGATGACTTCTGGATGGAATTGTACAGCGTACAGGCGCTCTTCTAGATTTTCCATGGCTTCGATTGCGTCCTTGGATCGGGCAATCACTTTGAATCCTTCCGGCGCTTTTTCCACCGTGTCGCCATGACTGGCCCAGACTTTCAGTTTTCCCGATAAATCTTTGAAAAGCTCGCTGTCTCCGAGCGAAATTTCTACCGGGCCGTATTCTTTGCCGTATTTATTTCCCCCGCCGACAGAATTTTTATCCGCCCGGTAAGCCAGGTACTGCATCCCGTAGCAGATGCCGAGCACCGGACTGTGTCGCCAGACAGAATCGGGGATTTTCGGCGCGCCCGCATCGTATACGCTGGCCGAGCCGCCGGAGAGTATTATTCCCTTGGGCTTGTGGCTCCGCAGATAAGCATCCGCGTCTTTGGGTTTTAATATAGTATTTTTTACTCCCAATCGCAGAATCTCCCTGCCAATAATCTGGGTATACTGCGAACCCAAGTCCAGCACCAATATCTGTGTCTCTTCTGCTTTCATTTTCTTATTATCATCTCGTTCCGTCCGGGGCCGGTGGAAATCAATGTGACCGGAACGCCGGTTTCTTTTTCTATAAACTTAATGTATTCCTGCGCCTCCTTTGGAAGCTTTTCGTAAGAAGTGCATCCGCGCGTGCTCTCTTGCCAGCCAGGTAATTTTTTATACACCGGGCGGACTTCACGCAATCTGTTCATATCGGGGCGGGGCATATTTTCGTAGCCTACGCAGACTTCTATTTCCTTCAGTCCGTCCAGGACGTCGAGTTTGGTGATACCAAGTTCGGTCACGCCGTTCAGCTCAATAGCGTATTTGAGCAAAGGCAAATCCAGCCAGCCGCAGCGCCGCAAGCGGCCGGTGGTGGCGCCGTATTCCTGGCCGGCATTCCGGAGGGCAATTCCCTGACGAAAGGCGTTTTCTTCATTAATGTCATAGCTGAGATCCGCTTCATCCTGCTTTTTCTTTGTAGCCGCCCATTCTTCCGCCTCTTTTCCTCCGAGCTCGGTCGGGAAGGGTCCCGCGCCGACCCGGGTGGCGTAGGCTTTGGAAATCCCGAGCACGGAACCTATGTCGGAGGGCGCCGCACCGAGCCCCACGCACGCGCCCGCGCTCGTGGTATAGGAAGAAGTCACGTCTCTGCGGGAACCAAAGCGCACATCCAGAAGAGTCCCCTGCGCGCCTTCCGCCAAAAATTCTTTGTCGGATGACAATTTTTCCCGGACAAAACCCTGGCAGGTCACGCTTTGCAATCCCCGCAAAAATTCTACGCCGTCGAAAAATTTCTTCTCTTCTTCCGCCAGCTCTTTTTCATCTATGGAAAGATCGAAGCGTCCCGATAGTATTTTTAAATGGGAGTTCCTTATTTCCGCGTAGCGCTTGCGGAAAAGATCTTCGTCCAGGGCTTCGTATACGGCCAAATCGTCCGTGCGTCCGTAAAAATCGCTGTAAGTCGGACCAATAGCCCGGCCGGTGGTACCGATCTTTTTTACGCCTCGTTCGAGCTCTTGCGCGTTATCCATCAGCTTGGCAGTGGGTACGACCACGGTCGCCTCGCGGGAAAGATATAAATTTTTCCGCCACCAGGGCGCGATGTCTTTAATCTCTTCAATTTCTTTCTGGAGCGAGACTGCGTCCACGTTCACGCCGGCGCCGATTAAATTTTCGGCGTTTTCATTTAGCATTCCCGAAGGCAAGGCATGGAAAACGATGTGCCTGTCGCCGAATTCTATAGAGTGCCCCGCGTTCGAACCTCCTTGAAATCGCGCCACGACAAGTTTTTTATTTTTATTTTCTGAAGATACTAGAAAGTCTATGAATTTTCCTTTTCCTTCATCGCCCCACTGCAATCCTACAATTACTTTTATTTTATTCTGCATTATCCGATTATTGTTTGCTGTAATTAGGCGATTCTTTTGTAATGGTGACATCGTGCGGATGGCTCTCGGCCATTCCCGAAGCAGTGAGTTTTACGAACCCGGCATCCCACATATCCGGAATAGTCTTTGCGCCGATATACCCCATACCCGCGCGCAGGCCGCCGACGTGCTGGTATACTATTTCGGATAAAGTTCCGGAGTACGGCACTATGCCCACGATTCCTTCCGGCACGAGTTTGGAGGATTCGTGCTCGCCGTCCTGGAAATATCTGTCCTTGGAGCCTTTTTCCATCGCCTCTACTGATCCCATTCCACGGTAGCTCTTGAATTTACGTCCTTCCAAAAGCACCACTTCGCCGGGAGATTCTTCCGTGCCGGCTAGGAGCGAGCCGATCATCACCGAAGAAGCCCCGGCTGCCAGGGCTTTGACTATGTCTCCGCTGTAGCGTATGCCGCCGTCGGCAATCACAGGAATGCCGTACCCTGCGGAAACCAGCGCATCTTTCGCATTCATGACCGCCGAAAGCTGCGGCATGCCGATACCCGCCACGATCCTGGTGGTGCATATAGAGCCCGGACCCACGCCCACCTTTACCGCGTCTGCGCCGGCGCGGGCCAAAGCGAGTGCACCCTCTCCGGTGGCTACGTTGCCCACGATTAATTGAGTCTTGGGATAAGTCTTCTTTATTTTCTTCGTTGCTTCGATGATGCCCCGGGAGTGGCCGTGCGCGCTGTCGAGTACAATTACGTCTACGCCGGCATCTATCAAGGCTTTGGCATTTTTAAGAGCCTCCGCTCCCCCGCCTATGGCGGCGCCCACCCGCAGGCGTCCGCGGGAATCCTTGCAGGCATTAGGATTTTCTTCTTCTTTGCGAATATCTTTATAAGTTATGAGCCCTACAAGGGAGCCGTTCTTGTTTACCAGGGGCAATTTCTTGATCTTATGAGCCAAAAGTATTTTTTTTGCTTCGGCCAGAGTGCAGGGTTCTTTGGCAGTGATAAGCTTCTTTGTCATGACCGTGCTGACCTTCTTATCTAAATCATTCACCGAGCGCATATCTCGGCTGGTGATGATTCCCACGAGCTTCTTGTTCTTCTCCACTACCGGCATTCCGCTGATATCCTTTGCCTTCATCATCTCCAGAGCGTAGCGCAAAGTGTCCTCCGGCGAGAGAGTGTACGGATCGGTAATTATGCTGTTCTCGGAACGTTTGACCTGCCGCACCTGCTCCACTTGTTCGCCTATGGACATATTTTTGTGAATGATGCCGATTCCGCCGGCCTGAGCCATGGCGATAGCGAGGCGGGCTTCGGTCACGGTGTCCATCGCGGCGGATATTATGGGTATATTGAGCCGGATTTTTTTAGTGAGTTCGGTGTCTATCGAGACTTCCCGCGGCAAAACTTCGGAATACCTAGGGATCACCAGCACATCGTCAAAAGTGAGGGATTTTTCCAATGCCGGGCGTTTGGACTTCTGTTTCATTTGAAGAGTATAGCATAAGGGTTTAAAAAATAAATAACTTTTTTCGGCGCCGATTTATCCCCAGCAATACCACGGGTTTGGTGCTATAATTTGGGCGTGGAAAAAGATACCGCCAATATTAGCCACTACTACGGGGACACAGTCAGATCCATCTTTATCATCTCCGGCGCTTTGATGATAGTGGGTTTGCCGTTTTTTAGTTCCATCATTCCTTTTCCGATCTCCTTGTCAATCATCGCCATACTTGTTCTTGGAATTTTCGGCGGCTTCCAGAACCCGCTTCAAAAGTGGGTTATCCGGGCGAACGCTTATATCTCCGTAGCCGGCTTTTTAATATTTGCATATTATGCGGTGCATGCTTACATGTCGCTCTCGCCGGATTACAGGATCAACGTCTACTTTTTTTGGGTAAACGAGGTTCTGGCTCTGCTCTTCTTTTTGTCGGTGTATCTAAGCATAAAGAGCCTGCGCGGAAAAAATTTAGCTGAAAAAACCTCGGGCGGCAGTTCTAGTGATTCGAGCCCAGAAAATCAGTAAACTGTTTTGCTAAATCTTCCGCGCCGGAGTACTCAATAAAATACTTGGAAATCGAGCCCAGGGAACGCGGCGAGTCCGCACCCGTTTTGTAGGCGCAGACTATAGGAATGCCGAGCGAACTCGCCAAACCGAGCTCTATGCCCTGGCGGGTGGACTCTTTGGAAACTTCCGCCAAAACCAAGTCGGAATTGCGGAGCTTATCCTCGGTTTCCGGATTTATTTCATTTTCGTGCGGCAGAAAAAAATCATGCTCGGTATTCAGGCGCGAATCTTTAAGCGGGCGATAAAAAGTATCGCCCAAGCTAAAGTCGCTGGAATGCGAAATATAAATCCTCAAGGCTTTAACACGAACCAAACATTGCCTACGCCCTGCCCGGTGGTATCACCCGGCTTTTTATCGTTGATCCAGTAGTAAAGCGGCTGGCCGTTGTAAGTGATCTGCATTGTGCCGTCGGTGCGCGCAGCGGTGGATACCGCGCCGGTTATGGCGGTATCAGTGAGCAAGGGCTCCAGGCCGGAGACGGTGTAAGGAGGCCAGCTCTTGGCGCAAGTGTCGTAGCAGTTGCTAATACTATCGGAATCATTTTTGTACACGTATAAAGTCATGCCGTTCGAGGCCGTGAGGTAGTCGCCCAAGGTGGCGCTGTGCCCGACCTTTAGGAATACAGTTGCGGGCTCGCCGGTGTTGGTCTGATTCGGAGAACCTTTTATCCCCGCGGCGCCGGAGGGAGATGGAGCTGCCGATTGATCGCTCTGTCCGGTTGAAGTCGAAGCCGGCTGATTTTCAACTTGTTCCTCGCCTCCTTTTCTGGAAAGGAAGTATACGCCCAGCCCTATTAAAATTATGACGACTATCCAAACCCAAGCTGATTTTTTCATATCACAAATATTTGTATATTATTGATTAATAATTAAAGTCCTTCTTATTGAATCGAATTCCTTTACCAGCGCCTGTTCATCAAACTCTTTGACGGCGCCCGGCGGGTAATTTTCGAATACGCTGTAATGGATAAAGTATCTGACGGCCGTGCAGGGATTGGTGCCCGGCAAAGCATACACCGTCTCGTCATATCTGTTGCCGGCCCCGGCACCGTTTGAAAAGGCGTAGGAATATTCTGTATCTGCGTCACTAACGGTTTTTACTTCGGTTCCTGGATAAACAAAGTCCGCCGCAGTGCAGCCGTCGGGGGTTTTAGGCAATTGCTCCACCGATATATACGAATCACTGCCCAGGTTGGTGCCGGAAGATGCAGAATCAGGAATCGTGAACTTTACGCCGGCGATGTAATCATTGGGTCCGAGTTCCTGATATTGATATGATTCATCCACGGTATAGCCCGCGGGGTAGCGCAGAGAAAATCCGTCCGGACCGTTGGAATACACCTGCGACAAATCCGAACCCGTCGGCTGCGGCGCTACCATCACGCACCCGATGTAGCTTTTCTCTTCATTATTCTCCAAGACCAGCGCGCCATTGCCCTTGCTCCAGAATACGAAGGTTTCTGCGCCCTGTTCGCCCTGCTTCTTGGCGGGGTCGCCGTCGCTATAACGCACGCCGTCGGCAGAAATAGTCTGCGCCAGGGTCATCGAGCGGCCGTCGGAGAGCTTTAGGTCAACACTGCCGCCCGGGATGGGTGGCTGATCCGGGCTCGGAGCCGGCTTGGTCTCCCCCGTGTGATATATGGCGGTAATGTTCTTGGAATCGTTGCAGGAATAATAGACTGTGTTCGCGGATTTATCCGGCGCAAGCTCCGCGGGGGCGGGAGCTCCCGGCTTGGTGCGGGAAATCAATAGCACCGCCAAGGCAATCACTACAACAAATGACAATACCAACGCGTATCCTTTTTTATTCATACGGTATATTATACCACAATCCCTATGCCCACAGGGCTAGTTTGACAAATAAAAATAAAGTGATAACTTATTTGGAAACCCAATTGTTCACATTTAAAATTTAGTCACATGGCTACTAAAACTGAAGTCTCACCCTCGGAAAAAGCACTGGCTTTTATTGAAAAAAATTTAATTGGCACAGAATTTGATGCCGGAATAGAAACAAGTCTTCATAAAATCAAGGCAAAGATCTCACCGGAGCACACGGCAGAACAGATACGTGAAGTCTGCCTAGCCCGGCGGCGGGAAATTTTCGAAAGGATAGATAAGCGAACTGTGCACGGAAGCCCTATGGAACGGAAAGATGAAGCATCTAAATATGAAAAGGGCGCCTTACAAGGTGTCAAAAATGTACTTGTACATTTAGGATTTTCAGATTAATAAATCCCGTTCATATTATCGATAACCCCCGGAGTATTTCTTCGGGGTTTTTAATTAGATTTTCTCTTATTTTTGTGTTAAAATCAAAGCGTTTTTTGATTATTGTTTGAAAATTACATTGGGAGATCGTCTAACGGTAGGACAGCGGCCTTTGAAGCCGTGAATCTTGGTTCGATTCCAAGTCTCCCAGCAAATAAAGTTATGGACAATCCGAAAGTTTACGTGAAAAATACAAGGAAGTTCGATAAGGGAGTCTTTGCTAAAGAAAAAATACGCAAAGGCGAAATTATCGCCGAGTTCGACGGCCAGGTATATTCGTGGCGTTCGACTAAATGGAACGAGGATTTATACAACCACACGATACAGTTCGAAAAAAAGAAGTGGCGGGATTCAAAAGGCATAGCCCGTCTGATCAACCATTCTTGCAATCCTAACTGCGGGATCAAGGACCTTTTTAAAATCGTGGCGATGAGAGATATCCCCGCCGGCTCTGAAATCACCTGGGATTACGAGATGACCGAACGGCATCCTTATTGGAGGATGAAATGCCGGTGCGGACACGAAGACTGCCGTAAAATAATAGGCAACTATGACAATATGCCGGATAAATTCAGAAATAAATACAAAGGCTATATATCCGAATGGCTTTTAAAAGAATAGGGACGGAGAATAAATAGTTAATTTTTTTCCCCGAGTATTTTTATCAGCGCGAGCTCGAGCGGCAGTTCAGAGATAAACGCGCGATCTGTATTCTGATACGCTTCGAGCAGGGCGGAAAGAGCCTGAGAATTGAAAGCCGACTTATCCTTTATTTCCTTGAGAAAGTTCAAATCGTCTTCCGAAAGTTCGCCGGACATTTCTTTTTCCAGCTTCGGCGCGTAGCGGAGAATTATACCCATCCGGAATTTTTGGATGACAAGTTTCAAGTAAAGCTTCATATCCAGGTTTTCCTCCGTCGCCCGTTTGACCGTGGCGATGCCGGCTTCCAAGTTCTTGTCCGCCAAGGCCGCCAGGAGGTCGTTCACCAATAAAGTTTTCGGCGCGCCGGTGATGGCCTCGACTTCTTCCCTCTTCACCTTTTTACTTTTTGAAAAATTTAAAACTTTCTGCAGCACTCCTTCCGCGTCCCGGAAGGATCCGTCGCCGAGTATGGCGATGAGCTCCGCCGAACCGGCGTCGAGCTCATAACCTTCGGCTTTGGCTATGGCGGAAACGGTTTTTTCCAAAACGGAATCGGAAGGTTTTTTGAAATTAAATACCTGACAGCGGGACACGATAGTATCCGGCACTTTTTGAAGCTCGGTGGTGGCCAGGATAAAGACGACGTGCGCCGGCGGCTCCTCCAGGGTCTTGAGGAGCGCTCCCCAGGCATCTTTGGAGAGCATATGCACCTCGTCGATGATGTAGACTTTGTATTTGGAATCAAATGGCAGCACCCGCACGCCTTCGCGCAGAGTGCGGATATCTTCTATGCCGCGATTGGAAGCGGCGTCTATTTCATACAGATCATTCGCGCTGACGCCAAGCTCGTCCGCAAAAAGCCGGGCGACGCTGGTCTTGCCCGTGCCGCGGGAACCCACAAAGAGGTACGCGTGGGATACCTTGCCGCCCTTTATAGAACTTGCCAGCACCTCCGTGATGTGCGCCTGGCCGATGACCTCTTTCCAGGTCTTCGGCCGGTATTTGCGATAGAGTGCGACTTCATTCATAAGGCGATTTTATCAGACTTTTGCCAAAAAATCACGGGTTATTTTTTCGACTTCGGCAGCATCTTTGCCATCCATGAGTTCCATCCGCAATTCTTTCGCGCCTTCGAATCCTTCCACATAGGCCTTGTAATGTTTTTTCATTATCGCGAAGTTCTTCTTGCCGCCGAGCATTTCTTCAAAAAGTTTGGTGTGCTCGATCATAGCCTCCAGGCGCTCCCGGAGAGACGGGCTGCGTTCCGCAAAAAGCCAGGGATTGCCGAAGATAGCCCGGCCGAACATTATGCCGTCGCAGCCGGTCTCGGCGCACTTTGCCCTGCCCTCTTCCAGATTTTTTACATCACCATTGCCGAAAATGAGAGTATCCTTGCCCATTTGGTCGCGAATCTCCACGATGCGCTTCATCAGTTCCCAGTGCGCGGGAACCTTGGACATTTCCTTGCGGGTACGCAGATGCATAGTAAGCACGGCAATATCTTCGGAGAGAAGCTCCGGCACCCAAGTTTCGATTTCATTTTTGTTGTAACCGAGTCGGGTCTTGACGGATATGGGCAAATCTCCGGCACCTTCCTTGGCGGCTCGAATTATCTCCCGCGCGAGTTTCGGGTCTTTTATCATACCCGCGCCCGCGCACTGCCGCTCTACCGCCCGGTCCGGGCAGCCCATATTTATGTCTATGCCGTCAAAGCCGAGTTCCCGGCAAAGCCTGGCGGCTTCCCGTATATTCTCCGGATGTCCGCCGAAAATCTGGGCTACTATCGGGTGTTCGTTTTCGCCATATTTCAAATCTATCAAAAGCCTGGGCCTGGCTTCCGGATGCGCCAATCCGTCGGCGGCCACGAATTCCGTCCAAAAAACATCCGGCTTGCCGTACTTGGCGATCATATGCCGGAAAGCGCAGTCGGTCACATCCGCCATCGGTGCCAGTACAAAAACCGGTTTCTTGAGCTTTAGCCAGAAATTTTCCGACATCAGTTGCCGCCCGTGAATTTGTAATAGACTTTGTCTCCGAAACGCATATCCAGATATTGGAGCGAAGAGTACTTTTTGTCAAAGTCCGTATGCAGAGGCTCGGTGCCCAGAGCAGCCTGCAGATTCTCCGCCAACTTTTCCACATCGGCAGAGGGATTGAAAATTATTTTGGGCGCCTGTGCGACAGGGCCGGCGGAAGAAAGGTAAATATCGGCATCTCCGCCCGGGTCCGCAAGAAGCGCTACGGGAGCGAGGCCGAGCTTGGTGATGGCATCTTTAAAATAAATAATATGGGAAAAGGAATCCGGCAAAAATTCAGAGCCTTCCGGATTGGAGCCGGAAAGCGGGCCGTATAATTTAAAGTACACGTCGCCGGAAAAATAAGGCGCAACGTCGAAAACGTACCCATTTTCGTCGCTGAAATAGCAGTCCTCCTCTGTATCCGAATCAGGCAGGTTTTCCCCGCACCAGATATAGGCCGGCTCCCGCTCCGTCACTTTTATGTCCAGGGTCTTCAGCTCTCCGATTTCCAATTTTATATCTTCAAGCCTTTTGAATTTGGCCTTCAAATCCGCTTCTATTTTTTTCTTGGGATATACCGCCACATTGGTTTTTGGAAAAAGAAACAAGTACTTCCCGATCAAATCTGCTCGCACCACGCCCTGGATTTCCTTTGCATCCACGACCTTGGATCCGGCAATGCTTATGTTCTCTATGTTCAGCTCGCCCCAGCGGGACAAAAAAACCAGGCCGGCCAACAGGGCCGCAATCCCGAGCGCCCAGAAAAAAATCTTCCTCCTGACCACGGCGTTGCGTTTCTTTTTTATTTCTTTCAGTCTGGGGGAATTTAAAACGCTGCGCTTTTTCATCGCCGCCTTTTTATTTTATGAATTCCTGACCGCCCATATAAGGCCGGAGAACTTCGGGAATTTTTACCGAGCCGTCGGCCTGCTGATAGTTCTCTATGATAGCTATCAAAAGACGCCCCATGGCGGCCACGGTGGCATCGTTCATATGCACTATATCTACCTTACCGTCGGCTCGTTTTACTTTGGTGTTCAACCTGCGTGCCTGGAAGCTGGTCATCAAGTCCGCGGTATGGGTTTCCCGGTATGAGTTCTGCCCGGGCATCCAGGTATTTATATCTATCTGGCGGTAATCCGGTTTGCCCATATCGCCGGTACAAATCATCATAACTTCGTAAGGTAATTTCAGAGCCTGTAAAATGTGCTCCTGAATTGCCACGAAAAGTTCTTGTTCTTTGAGCGAGTTTTCCGGCAGACAAAAGCTTTCCACTTCCAATTTCTCAAATTGGTGTACACGGAGAATCCCGCGAGTGTCTTTTCCATAAGTTCCGGCTTCCCGGCGGAAAGCGGGAGAATAACCCACATAGCGAACCGGTAGGTCCGCCTCGGTAAAAGTATGATCCATATGCATCGTGCCGAGAGTATGCTCCGCACTGCCTATGAGATACAGGTCGTCGCTCGGAATGTAGTAGCGGTCTTCTTTCGGAAAAAGCCTGCCCATCTTCAGGAAGGGATTCGGCCGAATCATAAACGGCGGGATAACCGGAACAAAAGGTTTGGCGCTAATATTGAGATTTTTTTCCTTGATGATACTCTCCAGGGTTTTTTCATCCGTCAAAATTCCGATGAGAAAATTCAAAATCGCGAATTGCATACGCACCAGGTCGCCCTTTAGATAAGTGAACCTGGCCCCGGCTACTTCCGCGGCGGTAGTATTATCGATAATTCCCAAGGCTTCCCCGATCTCCATATGGTCCTTGGCCTTGAAATCAAAATTCGGTTTTTCACCCCAGGTTCGGATGACCACGTTGCCGGACTCGTCCGGTCCCTCCGGGGTGTCCGGCGAAGGCACATTCGGAACCTCCAGCATCAGGCTCTGCCATTCTTCCATTATTTTTTTTAGCTCTTCTTCTTTCTTCTTCAGGTCCTCTTTGACCAAACGCATTTCTTCGATGAGTTGAACTTTCAGTTTCGGGTCCTGGTCCCGGCCGATATCGTTCGAAACACGATTCATTTCTCCGCGCAAACCTTCCACTTCTTTGAGCTTTTCCAGGCGCTCGTCGTCCAGCTTGAGAAGTTTGTCCAAATCCACCTCCACGCGCTTTTTCTTGGCACCGGCGGCCACGATATCTTTGTTTTCCCGGATGAATTTTATATCCAGCATTTACATATTGTATACGAAAACTGCTATAATTACAAAGCTCGATAGAAGCTCTATGAAGTTCAAACTCGAAGTGTTGGAAAAAGAAAATATTCCGGCCGTGTTGCGTGAAATTCCCCAGCCGCCCAAAAAGCTCTACCTCTGCGGAGAGCTGCCGCCGGAAGGCACGACCTATCTTGCCGTGGTCGGATCCAGAAAATGCACCACTTACGGCAAAGACGCCGTCCGCAGGCTCGTCAGCGGCCTGCGGGGTTATCCCATCGCCATAGTCTCGGGGCTGGCTGTCGGCATTGACGCCTTGTCGCACGAAGCCGCGCTCG
>DASZPN010000034.1:0-4980 GCA_035549995.1 Minisyncoccota bacterium | reverse complement strand
TGTACCACCAATGAGATACAACTTATTATTTTGTACACATTGGATGGTCGTCACGGTCGCGGTGTAATATGGTCCTGTATTTCCGGCAGTTCGCCAGGTGGTAATAGTTTCGCTTTTGTAATTGGCTACCGAAGTAGTGCTTGGATACCATTTCTTGCAGTAAGTCAGCTGGTCGAGATTGGCGCCCGACACTCCGTCCGGATCGGTCTGCCAGTTGCCCGAAGCATCCACGTGCTGGTTGACCTTGCCCCACCAGTAAGCGATGCGGGGGATAGTGTCCTTAATTAGCGCACCACTAAAACCGTTACCAGGAGCCGATATGGCAAAGGCTCCTAGAGAAGCGCTATTGATTTTTTTTAATTTGATTATTTCAGATCCATCGACAAAACCGAACAATATAATAATGAGAACCAGGCCCCCTATAGCGAATGGTTTTTTCATACGTAAATTATACTAACTGACTAGTGGGAATACAACGGTAAAGGGGGATATTGAATTGATGCCATTTGAGGCTTATTTTGCAATCGCGGCGGCCTCTTCGAATTTGACTGACAGGAGCTTGGAGGCGCCGTCGGAGCCGATGGTGACGCCGTAGAGAATGCCGGCGCGGGACATAGTCTCGCGGTTGTGGGTGACCACGATGAGCTCGGATTTCTTGGAAAGTTTTTCCAGCATATCGCCGTACTTGCGGGAATTCGCCTCGTCCAGGGCCGCGTCCGTTTCGTCCAGCACCAAAAATGGCGGGGGGTTCACCTGGGACATTGCAAAGAGTAGCGCGATGGAGGTGAGTGAGCGTTCGCCGCCGGACAGCGCGTTCAATTCTTTCACTTTTTTCTGGGGCAGAGACACGTCTATCTCGATTCCCTCTTCGGCTTCCTCATCATCCTCGTAATCCTCGGCCGCTTCCTCCTCATCCTCTTCTGCGGCAGCTTTCTTCCTCTTTTCCCGGGCCTCCACCGCGAGCGAAGCCGAACCGCCGCCGAAAAGCAGGGTGAAGAATTCGTGAAATTCTTTGTTGATTTTCTTGACCCCGTCCTTGAATTCCGAATCTATTTTTTCTTTCAGGTCGGCAATCAGCTGCTCCAGGGATTCGATGCTCTGGGAGAGGTCCGTCATTTCCTTTTCCAGAAATTTATCCCGCGCCTCTGTCTCTTCGTATTCTTTCATCGTCTCGCCTACGCCGATGGAGCCGTAATCCTCGAGCTTTATTTTCAGCCGTTCGATATCTTTCTTTATTTCCGCTTTGTTTATATTGCCCGCATCCACGTCCGCGTCTTTTTTAAACAGCGGGCCCAGGATGGCCACGGCTTCCCTTTCTTCATTCTTCAGGGATTCCTCGCTCTGGCCAAGCGCGTTCCCCCGGCCGTGCACGGCCGCCAGGGCCGCCGCGAGCTCGGTCTTTCGGATGTTGAATTCGTAGCGGCGGGCGTTGGCCAGACTGCGCGACTCGCGGGATTTCTCCAAATTTTCCCGGGCGCTGGCGATTTCATCCGAAAGTTTCTTCTCTTCCTTTTTGATTTCTTCCAATTTGTCGCCGATGGCGGCTTTGGCGTCCTCGAGCTCGGACAAATCCGCGCCGCTCTCCTCTCCTTCCTCCAGCTCGTCTATCATCGCCTGGATTTCTTCCAGCGCCCGGCGGAAAGCAATCACGTCGTCATCGTCTAAGGCGGCGTTGATAGTGTCCCGCGCTTCGCGGAAGAACCGCTCGATGTCCGCGCTGGAGTAATTGCGGTCGCCGCGGTTTTTAAGAGCGGATTCCAGGGCGCCTTCTACCCGGCCGAGCTCGCGCATCAAATCGCCGGATTCGGATTTGAGCGAGAATATCCTTTTTTCGATTTTTTCCAGCGAGGCTTCCTCTTCCCCGCCGGTGGCGGAATCTTCCGCCGGCAATTTCTTGATGGCTTCTTCAATTTCCCTGACTTCCTTTTGTATTTTGGCTTCCTCTTCCCTGAGCCCGGCGCGCTCGGAAGCGAGATAAGCGCCCTCCGCCTTGAAGTAGAGCGCGTACTGCCCGGCCAATTCTTCGCGCATGCTTTTGCCTTTCTCGATTTTCTCCACCTGGCCGGCCAAAAAGCGCAAATGCGGAGCAATTTCCCTGCGCAGGAGCGAGACTTCCTTCATATTTTCTTCCGTCCGCTCGAGTTTGCGCTCCGCGTCGCGGATTTTGTACTGATATATTTTGAGCCCGAGAGCGTCCTCCACCATCTCTCTGCGCTCGCGGGGGTTGGCATTCAGAATGCGGTCGGCTTCACCCTGGGAGATGATGTGATGGCCCGAGGCTCCGATGTGCACGGAGGAAAGCAAGTTGTGGATGTCTTTCAGGCGAACGTCGCTGCCGTTTAGGATATATTTGTTCATCCCATCCGGATAGACTTCGCGGGAAATCGAGATGGTGTCGTAATTCAAATTCACTTCCTCGCCGGCGTCGTTGGAAAGACGGAAAACTTTGTCGGAGTTGTCGAAGTAAACGGTGACGGATGCGCGGGAGCCCCTGGAGAGATTTTTAGAACCTTTAAAAATCAGGTCGGTGCCGCTCTTGCCGCGCATGCTCTTCATCGACTGCTCGCCGAGGACAAAACGGATGGACTCCACCACATTGGACTTGCCGGAGCCGTTTGGCCCTACGATAGAAACTATCGGCCGCTCAAAAGAGAGAGTGGTTTTCTTCGCGAATGATTTAAACCCGTTTAGTTCGAGAGCTTGCAGGCGCATATCAGTCCAGCCAATCCCTTGCTTTTAATGCCGCCTCGGCTGCTTTTTGCTCGGCCTCTTGTTTGGATTTGCCTTTGCCTTCGGCAACGAGCTCGGTACCGAACATTATGCCTACGGTGAAATGCTTGTCGTGGTCGGGCCCGGATTCGGACAGTACTTTATAGGAAGGAGTGACTGCCGCGTGCTCTTGCGCGCGCTCCTGCACCAGGGATTTTGGATCTCGCCAGAGTTTCTTGGAAACGATTTCTTCGGTATGGGGCAGAAGCGTATCGGATACGAATTTTTCCGCAGCCCCGTAGCCCTGGTCCATATATACCGCGCCCACATAGGCCTCGTAAGTGTTCGCCAAGATATACTGCCGGGCCTTGCCGGTGTCCTTGGCTTCGCCGCGGGAGAGAAGGAGAAAATCGTTCATGCCCACTTTGGAAGCCACGTCCGAAATTATGATAGCGTTCACCAGGGCGCTCCGGAGCGCGGTCAGTTCGCCTTCGGTATGCTCGGGATATTTTTTATACAAAAAGTCCGTGACGATGAGCTCCAGCACGGCGTCGCCCAGAAATTCCAGGCGCTCGTTGTGCGAGAGGCCGGTGCCCGGATTCTCGTTTATATAGGAACGGTGAATAAAGGCCTGCTTGAGGAGATTTTTGTCTTTGAAAACTATGTCCGTTTTTTTCTCAAAATCCGAAAAGTCTATCGTATTCATCTTTATTTCTTCGAAATTATTTCTATCGCTTTGGTAATGAGGGGGATGATGTCGTTGTAGATGCGGAGCTCCGGAATTTCCCGCAGGGTGAACCATTTAGCATCATCCAATCCGCCGGAGGATTCTAGCGCTAGCTCGCGGTATTCGCTCTCGGCCAGGAAGTAAGTCACCTTTTTGAGCGTCTTGCCCTTCTCCGGGTGGCTGGCCACGTATTCGTTCTCGCCGAGCTTGCTGACAATTTTTATATCCAGGCCGATTTCTTCTTTTATCTCACGTACCGTGCCGTCTTTTGGATCTTCGTCGGCTATCTCCGGTCTGTCGCCGATTTTCCCTTTGGACAAAGTCCAATATCCGAAGACGTCGTGCACCAGGGCAAAATATGTTTCTCCGCCCTTTGCAGCGTACACCAGCGCGCCGCCGAGCTTTTCTACCGGCAATTTGGAAATGTCCACCGGCTCCTCCTGCTTTTTCTTCTTGCTGGTTTCTTCCTTGCCCGGCTCGCCGATTTCTTTGTACACCGCGCCGAGGACGCCGTTTACGAATTTGCCGGAATTCTCGCCGCCGAAAGTTTTCGCCAGTTCGATGGCTTCGTTGATGGCCACCTTGGGCGGCACCTCTTTTCTATCGCCGAAGAGGAGCTCCGTCAAGCCGATGCGGAGAATGTTCCGGTCCACGACGGAGATTTTGTCGATGGGCCAGTCCGGCGCGGCCTTTTCGATAATCTCGTCTATTACGGAGCGCTGTTTCAGCACTTCGTCCACCAGCGAGTACACAAAAGTATCGTCTTCGAGTCCGGGCCCGAATTCGTCCAGATTTCTTTTGAGTGATTTCTTAATATCCAGCTTGCCGTCATTAAAATCCCACTCAAAAAGCGTCTGCAGAACTATTGATCTTGAAAGGTGCCTATTTGCCATAAATTAATGAACAAAGTGAATATAATTTATGAGCATCCTGAATGCTTCTGTGTGAAGGATGCCATAACTCACTCAAAAATTACTTACCCGCCTCGGCGGCTTTGGCTTTCGCCTTCTTCTGCTTCTTTTCCGCCTTGGCCACCATATTTACCACCTGGACGCCCCGGTAAAATCCGCACTCGGCGCAGACGGTGTGGGGGCGCTTGGGGGCTTTGCAATGATCGCAGGCGACAAAACGCGCGGACTTTAGGGCGTGATGCGAGCGGCGATTGGCCGTATGCGATTTTGTATGTCTCATTCGTACTACCATAACGCCTTGTAATATAGCATATAAAAGGTGAAATGCAAATCGGTATGTGCTAGGATACTATTTATGACGGAAGCGGAAAAAATCCATAATCTCCGGCACTCCCTGGCCCACCTCCTGGCCGCCGCGGCCCTGGAACACCACCCGGGCGCCAAGCTCACCCTCGGTCCGGCGATCGAGAACGGCTTTTATTACGATATTGACTTCGGCAAGGAAAAAATAACCGAAGAAGACCTGGGCAAGCTGGAAAAAGCAATGAAGAAAATCCTGCCGGACTGGAAAGAATTTTCCCATCGCGAAGTCTCCGCGGAGGAAGCCCGGAAAATTTTCGCCGGCAACGAATA
>DASZPN010000033.1:0-4493 GCA_035549995.1 Minisyncoccota bacterium | reverse complement strand
CACGAAAACGAAATCGCGCAGTCCGAAGGCGCGACCGGCAAAAGCTTCGTAAAGTATTGGCTCCACAACGAATGGGTAATGGTGGAAGGCAAAAAGATGGCAAAGTCCGCCGGAAATTTTTACACCTTGCGGGACGTGGTGGCCAAGGGGGTGAGCCCCCTCACCTACCGCTTTTGGCTCCTGATGGCGAGCTACCGTAGCCCGGTAAACTTTGTCTGGGAAGCCTTGGAAGGCTCCGGAACAGCCCTAAAACGCCTCTACAACCTCTACACGGCCCTGGGCCGCAAGACCGGCCGGGTGAGCCAGGAATACCGGCAAAAGTTCAAAGGCTACCTGGAGGACGACTTGGACACTCCGCGGGCGGTGGCCCTCCTCTGGGACCTTTTGAAAGATGAAAAAGTGACGGATGCAGACAAGCGCGCCACCATGCTAGACTTTGACCGCGTCCTCGGCCTCGGTTTTTCGGACTTGAAGCAAGAAAAAATTCCGGAAGAAATTTTAAAACTGGTAAAAGAGCGCGAAGAAGCGCGGAAAAATAAAGATTTCAAAAAGTCCGACGAATTGCGAGATAAAATGTCCACTCTCGGCTGGGAAGTAAAAGATACCGAAGAAGGCCAGAAGCTGAATAAGGTCTAGATACCCTCCTTCTTCAACTCCTCGATTATTTCTCGGCTCTTTTTGTTGAGCTTGTTCGGAAGCTTGATATTGAGCTTGATGAGAAGGTCGCCGCGCTTGCCTTTGGAAATCGGCACGCCTTTGCCGCGCACGCGGAGGGTCTCGTTGATAGAGACGCCTTCCGGAATTTTCACTTTGATTTCGCCATCCAGAGTTTCGATAGCATATTCCGCGCCGAGGAGCGCGTCCGAGAGCTTGAGGTTTAGCGCCATAGTCAGGTTGCTGCCATCTCGGCGGAAAATCGGGTGCGGAGTCACATTCACTTTGATGTAAAGGTCGCCCGGGGTACCGTGCGAGATGGCCTCGCCCATGCCGGACATCCGGATCATCTCGCCGTCGCGGATGCCCGCAGGCACCACCACGGTGATTTCTTCCTGCCGGCGCAAGACGCCCGCGCCGCGGCAGTGTTCGCATTTTTCTTTCGGTACTTCGCCCTTGCCGCCGCATTCTTCGCAGACCTTGGTGCTGGTTATCATGCCGAGGATGGAGCGCTTGGTCTCGCGGATGGTGCCCTGCCCGTTGCAGTGTTTGCAGGTTTCCATCTTGGTGCCCGGCTTGGCGCCGGAGCCCCGGCAGGTCTCGCAAACGGAAGTCTTGGTTATCAAAATTTTTCTGGTCACGCCGAAGACGGATTCCGCAAAGGAAATCTGTATTTCGGTGGAGATGTCCCGCCCGCGCCGCGCCTGCGCCCGGCCGCCGCCCATACCGCCTCCGAAAAAGTCGCTAAAGATGTCGTTCAGGTTGCCGAAATCAAATCCTTCCGCGCCGCCCTGAAACCCGCCGAAGCCTTGCGAGAAATCAAAACCTCCGAAGCCCTGGCCCTGCTGGCCGCCGTAGCCCTGGTTCATATTTTCAAAACCCGCGCCGAATTGGTCGTAATTCTGGCGCTTCTTGTCGTCCGAGAGCACCTGATATGCCTCGTTCACTTCTTTGAACTTTTTCTCGTCGCCTTCTTTTTTGTCCGGGTGATACTTGTGAGCCAGCTTGTAGAAAGCTTTTTTTATATCGTCTTTGGAAGCGCCCTTGTCCACGCCCAGAATTTGATAGTAATCTTTGCTCATAATCTTGCATTATACCTGCAGAGAGAGCGAGGTCAAGTAAACCGCGCCGGGGGCTTATATCATAGGCTCGGCTTCTTGGGAAACTTTTTCCTTTTCTTCGGGACCCTTGCCTTTGCCCTCTATGATTGCCTTCTCTTCCGCGCTGCGGATAATCGTCGCTTCTTCCTCCGCGATAAGTTTGGCCGCAGCGTCCTTGGGAATGGAGTATTTTTGGCGGGAAGCTTCGATGATTTCCTCCCGGTAAGAGCCGTGCGGCGGCGGCAGGACTTTCAAAGTCTCCGCGGAAAAGGGATCGTACGCCTCGCCGTCGATCGTCATCTTGATATAAAATTCCGTCACCGCCAGATTTATCATATCCTTCACGTCAAAGAGCGGCGCGAATTCCGGCTTGAGCTTGACCGCGTCCTCGCCGCCCACGCGGAAAGTCACCAGCGTTCCCGTATTGCCGAGGACCGCGTGCTGCACCTGCGGCAGGAGCTGGCCCATGTATTGGTTTGCGATAGTGAGGTTGATGGCGTACTTGCGCGCCTCCGAGAGAATATTTTCAAAAGTCTGGGTCACGACGTTTTGAAACTCGTCGATGTACAGGTAAAAATCTTTGCGGTCTTTCTCCGGAATTCGCGCGCGCTCCATACCCGCCTGCTTGATCTTGGTCAGGAACATCGAGCCGAAGAAGCTGGAGTTCTCCTCGCCGATGCGGCCCTTGGAGAGGTTGATGAGCACGATCTTTTCTTCGTTCATCAGTTTGGAAATATCCACCTTGTTTTCCTTTTGGCCGAAAATATTTCGGAGGAGCGGGTCGGACAGAAATTGGCCGAGCTTGTTCACCAAGGGGATGATGGCATCCGTATCGAATTTTTCGGACCAGTCCGCGAATTCAATAGCGAAGAATCTTTTGACCATGTCGTCCGTGATATACTCCACCACTTTCTGCCGGTAATTTCGGTCTGTCAGCATGGATATCATCCCACGCATAGTGGCATACGGATAGTCCAGAAGCGCGAGGCAGGTAAACCGGAAAACGTGCTCCAGGCGCGGCGTCCAGTTCGCACCGAATTGCTTCTCCAGGACTTCGATGAGCCCCTGGGTCAGAATGAACTTGAACGCGGGGTCCACGTTTTGCAGAGGATTGAAAGACACCGGAAAGTCCGCATCCGCGGGGTCTATAATGCAGACATCGTCGATGCGCTCGGGCGGAATATAGTCGAGCATCGCCTCAATCACGTCGCCGTGCGGGTCCATCAGGCACAGCCCGTGCCCGTAGGTGATGTCCTGCCGGATAAGGAGTTCCAGTAGTTTGGACTTGCCCACCCCGGACTTGCCCACGATGTACATATGACGCCGGCGGTCAACGCGCTTGATGCCGAAGATAAATTTCTTCTCCTCCAGCGCGGCCACGTAATTTGTGCGCCCGATAAAAGAAGCCTCCTCCGGGCTGACCCGGCCGAAGACCGGCAGTTCCGGCGGTGGCGGCCCGTATTTGATTATCTGGACTCTGTTCTGGCGGGGCATATATGCTTATTTTAACATATTACTAAAGCTCTTTATCTTTAAGGCGCCAGTACAAACTAAGAAATATTTTTACCATTCAGGTATTCTTAAGTTGTTGGATTTCATTGCTCATGTTAACACTTTCGGACGGCTGTATAAAAGCGTTGTGATTGTCACTCCAAAATCTTCCGGAGGACGTCTTCGGGCACCTCGCGGGCCGGACTGGCGCTACCGAAGAGCGGCGGTTTTTCAGGTGGCTTCTCTTTTTGCACTGGTGCTTCCTGTTTCGGAGGTTCAGGTTCAGAAATTTTCTCTTCCACTTTAGGAGCAGGCTCGGGCGCCGGTTCGGGTTTTGGTTCTGATTTGGGCTTGGGTTCAAAGAAAGGCGGCAATGCTTTTTCTTCTATCATTTCTTTCAGCTTGTTCATACTCTCCGCGCTGGCGGAGCGGTCGCTCGCGGGCTTGATTTCCGCCTGCGGCGCGGGTTTCTTGAGAGCGTCGAGCGAGACCGGCTCCGGGCCCGGCTCTTCTTTTATCGGCTCCGGTGCCGGCGGAGCTTTCGGCCTGACATCCAAAATTTTCTTTTCGGACAGGGTCTTGTGCAGGATTTCCCGGAGAGCAACGTTTTCCCTGGGTTTTTCCGGCTTGGGCGCCGGCGCGGGCTTTGCCGCGGGAGTGTAAGGAGTCGCCGGCCTGGATGCGCCGCCAAAGAATGAAGGCTTTGCCGCCGCGGGCGCTTTGAACTGCGTGGCTTTTTCTCTCCGCGGCACAGGCGGCACGGTGGGCGCGTGCGGGCGCACGGGCCGGTGGGGCTTGGCCTTTTCCGAAAATTCTATGCCGAGGTCCGCCAGCGGTTTGTAATAACGGGATTCGTCGTACTTTATGTCGTTCATCGTGCCGCGGATGGGTTTCATCTCGCCGGCTTTGATTTTGGCGATGCAATCCTTGCAATACACCGGCCGGCCGGGCTCCGGCTTGAAGGGCACCATGGTTTCCTTGCCGCAGGACGAGCAGACCGCTTTGAATTTCTCGCCGGGCACGGTGACATTGCCATCCTCGCCCACCATCATCCCGCTCCAGTCATTGATTTCTTTTTCTATCACCTCCTTTGGCCGGCAGTACAATTCGCGGGAAGATTTTATTACTTCCTCCTCGATCTCGTGATTGTGCGATTTTATCAGAGGCGGCAGAGTCTTGGCCGAGAACGGCCGCGAAGTCACGCCGTCTATCATGAGCTTGAGGTAAATTTTATAGTTCGGCAAGTTC
>DASZPN010000032.1:0-4021 GCA_035549995.1 Minisyncoccota bacterium | reverse complement strand
TAATGCGATATTTGGACAACGAGGGCAGGATTATAGAAACTTTTGCCGGCAGCCTGCCGAAAGAAGTCTTGGGCGCGGACACGGAAAATAATGAGCTCAAGGGGGCTCCTTTGCCGGAAAATGTTTTTGAT
This sequence comes from Minisyncoccota bacterium, assembly GCA_035549995.1. Taxonomy (GTDB): domain Bacteria; phylum Patescibacteriota; class Minisyncoccia; order Phycocordibacterales; family UBA9973; genus UBA9973. The sequence goes on along the minus strand of DASZPN010000032.1, from coordinate 3,890 downwards.
TTGAGCTTGTCTCCGGATTTGTCTAAAATATTTTATCTTTTCACCGCCAATGATTCCGCAACTGGTATTACGGCCAATGTGGCAGGCGATAGCAAGGTTCAGGTCTTTTCTTCACCGTTCACTGAGTGGCTATCGTTCTGGCCTAACTCGAAAATGATAACTCTCACCACCAAGCCGGCCAGCGGCTTGCCGGGATATATGTATGCATTTGATCCTGCCAAGAAAGTCTTGAATAAAGTTTTCGGAGGAGTTAATGGTCTCACCACGCTCGCCAGCCCGGATGGCAAAACTATTTTGTATGCCAATGATTCTCTAACCCTGGGTCTGTATGATATAGCCACGAATAATTCTTATATTTTGGCGGCGAGGACCCTGCCGGACAAGTGTGTCTGGGGCACTGCCAGTGATGTAATTTACTGTGCCGTGCCCAGAACCACACCACCCGGGGCTTACCCGGATGATTGGTATAAAGGCAAAGTATCGTTCTCGGATCAGATTTGGAAAATAGATGTGGCAAGTAAAACGGCGAGTGTCATAATAGACCCGCTCTCCGAACCGGGCGGGGAGGATATTGATGGAATCAAGCTAGCCTTGGATAAAGACCAGAACTACTTATTCTTTGTGAATAAGAAAGACTCCTTCTTGTGGGAGTTGTCGCTCAAATAATCTAAACGGAGCCTATATATTTTATGACGACTCGGCGGGAGGCGCCGGTGCCTTCGGATTCGGTCTTGAGGTCCGGAGCGCCGGAAAGAAATTCGTGCACTATGCGGCGCTCAAACGCGGGCATAGGATCAACTTCTATATTGGACTTGAAGTAACGCGCGCGTTCCGCCATCATGTGCGCGACCGCGCGCAAATTATCTACCCGCTTCTTTTGAAATCCGTTTATATCGATCATTATTTCGGGGATTTCATCCTCTTTGGAATCTGGCATTCTAGTTTCCACTATTTTTCTGACCATATGATTCAAGGCTGAAAGAGCTTCACCGCCGCGAGCCAGGTATAAATGCGGCTCGCCGACCTCCACTTGAAACCAGACAATACCTTCTCCTCCTGTAGGAGTATCGTCAGACATAATACTGATTTCCTTGACCGATACGCCGGTCTTTTCAATAAGTTCCTTTATTAAGTTTAGTATTTCGTTATTATTCATAGCTTTTTATTTCACTACTGCCATATTTTTATGCTTCTTATTTATATAAATCTGCTGGAAAATAGTGAAGAGGTTGCTCGTAATCCAGTATAGGGCAATGGCCCCGGAAACGCCATAGGCGATAAACGCGATTAAAAATGGAAACACATACTTCATCTGAAGCTGCATACTTTTACCGAAAGCGTCGGCAAAGGAATTCTTTCCGCCTGTATCTGCCGGGGCGCTCTTTGGCATATAGTGCGCCTGGAAGTATTGGGTCACGCCCGCGAGTATCGCCAGAGGCAAGTTGCGCGCGTTGATGTCCAAAAACCCTAGGAAATTTGTATTCATATGCGCCGGAGCGTGAACAAAGGAATACAAGAGTCCGCCGTCAAACTTTATACCTTTCAAGAACGCGTAGTACAAAGCAAAGATGATGGGTATCTGTATGAAAATCAAAAGGCAGCCGGCAAAAGGATTGGTTTTGTTTTTTTTGTATAGATCGAAGGTCAGACGCGCCTGCTCCTCTTTGCTCTTGCCGGATTCTTTTATCTTTTTTATCTCCGGCTCGAGGAGTTTCATCTTGGACTGGCTGGCGATCGAGCGCTGAGAAAGGGGAGCCAGTATGGCTTTGACCAGGAGAGTAAGTATTATGACGGCCAAGCCTACGTCGCCGCCGGGCATTATGGATATCAGAACCGCTAAAACGTTCACGAAGGGCCTGTAAAGAAGGTTATTCCAAAGACTATGAAGCATTCGCCAATTCTAACCGAAAGGCCTTAAAATTACAAATTATTTCAGAGGATCTACCCGATTCTTAGCGAAGGGGTGGCAGCGTATAATACGTTTGGCGGAAAGGATTGAACCTTTCCAGGCGCCGTATTTTTCCAAAGCCTCGAGAGCATATTCGGAACAGGTAGGCACAAAAACACAGTTGGGTCTTTTGTTTGGTCCTATAATCTTTTGATACAAAATAATTGTTCTGATTAAAAACTTTTTCATAATAATTTTTCCGCCTTGGATAATAGCGCGGTTATTTCCCGGGTCATGTTGTCGACTGGGTCATAGCCGGCTTTTTTCCGGCCGGAAAAAAATTCTTGGCTGCCCCGTCCAAAAACAAATACTCCGAGTAATTTTATAGGATGCTGCTTTAGATACTTTTCCAGAACAGCATACCCGCGGCGGCGAAGCCGGTTGCGGGCTACGGAAGACTTTGCCACACTTTTAGGGACCACGAGAGAAGCCATGAAATTCTGCCCGCCCGGCAAAAACCGAAAAGAAAGGTTCTGGGACTTTATAAATCTGCCTCCCTTAAATATTCTTTCTAGTGTTTTTTTGTCGGTCCTATGAGTTTTAGGGAGCATAATTTACCTTCTCCCACGAATCGCGGAAGAATTTAGGCAGAGATCCTGGCCCGACCCTTCCTGCGTCTGCGGGCCATGACCTTTTTTCCGTTCTTGCTCTTGGACCTGGATAAAAATCCGTGGGCCTTGGCTCTTTTTCGCTTGTTTGGCTGATATGTTTGGGACATAGAGTAGAGTATAGCTTGTGAGGGCGATGAAGTCAAAAACTCGGGTTTTTTTTTCAAAAAACCCGAGTTTTTGAAAAAAAAACTTATCAACAGATTATCAACAAGTTTAATACTATGTACGGAGCTTGCTAAATTTTAGAGGAGAGTATAATAGCTTTCTATGGATACTAAAGAGCTTTGGAAGAACTGCCTCTTGGAAATTGAAACGGGGGTCTCGAAGGCAAATTTTAGTACTTGGTTTAAAAATACCTCTATTTTGAAAGAAGACGCGGGTATAGTCTATATAGGGGTGCCAAATGAATTCGTTCGGGACTGGCTGAAAAACAAATATCACAAGCTGATTACAAAAACCATCGCTGATTCGTATGAAGGCATGCGGGCGGTCGAATATACAATCACTAAAATGGAGGCTCCCCGGACCGAAGCAGCCGCCTTAAGCTCGGAGCCCTATGTGAATAAGGAACTCCCGCTCCGGGACTTATATATAAATCCGGAAGATAACTTGAACTCCAGATATCGCTTTGATTCCTTTATCGTGGGCGGTTTTAACGAGCTGGCTTATGCTGCGGCGCAGGCGATTATTGAGTCGCCGGGCACCAAATATAATCCTTTTTTCGTTTATGGAGCCACTGGTCTGGGTAAAACCCACCTTCTCCAGGCGGTAGGTAACGCCATCAAAGACAGATTCCCTGGTAAAAAGGTCCACTATCTGACTTTGGAGAAATTCGCCACCGATTTCATAAACTCCCTCCAATCTAATAAGGCGAATTCTTTTAAAGAGAAGTACAGGAAATATGATTTATTGATCATAGACGACATCCAATTTATCGGAAAGATGGAAAAAATCCAGGAAGAGCTGTTTCACACATTCAACGCATTTTATGAGAGCAGCCGACAAATAATTTTCTCCTCAGATAAGCACCCTAATTACATACCTGAGCTGGCCGACCGCCTGAAGTCCAGATTCGCCGCCGGTATGATAGTGGATGTGTCTGAACCGGAATATGAATCCAGGTTGGCTATATTGAAAATAAAACTAAAGGAGACTGGGGTGGAGCTAGACCCTGAAATAATAGACTATATGGCGAGCGCAATCCAGGGGAATATACGCGAGCTGGAAGGAAGCCTGAATACCGTGGTGTGCCAGTATCGCTTGAAAAATAAACCTCTTTCACTAAGTGAAGTAAAAAATCTATTAAAAAACAATATCCGGCCGAAGAAAAA
>DASZPN010000031.1:0-13057 GCA_035549995.1 Minisyncoccota bacterium | reverse complement strand
TGTCCGGGTCAAAGGAATAGATCACACCGGCGTCATTGGCGCCGCCACCCGATGCCATGCCATAAAACAAACCGTTGCTGCCGAGCAGCATATTGTTTTTGTAAGGATAGGAGCCATTGGTACCGTCGAAATCATGTAATTTTGTGAATATCTCACTATCCGGATCGTAAGAGAATATTACGCCATAATCATTGTCACCGCCGCCGTCAGTAGATCCGTACAAAACGCCGTCATAGAATACCAGCGCAGAGTCGGCATAACTTCCATTCGTGCCGTCGAAATCGTATAGGTCTGTATAAGTATAGGTCGCGGGGTTATAGGAAAAAATCACCCCATCACCGTATGCGCCGCCGGAGTTGGCCACGCCGTACAAGATACCATCCAAATCTTGTATCAAAGTGGTGCCCGGTTCAGATCCAAAGTCGCTATCAAAATCGTACAGTTTGGTGTAATCGCTGGTTGTAGGATTGTAAGAGAAAATGGCGCCGTCGCCGTTTGCGCCACCACCGTCCGTGGTGCCGTATAGAGTTCCATTGGCGGCCAGCATCAGAGAAGTCGGGTACTTCGCATCGCCGCCACTGCTTCGAAAATCATATATGTCCATGTAGGTGTCCGTACTCGGGTCATATGAGAAGATAACGCCCCTGTTGTAACCTCCACCTTGTCGTGCCACACCGTAAAATTTATTGTGAATCCTGACCAATTCACTCTCTGGATCTGAACCTTCGAATCCGTTGAAGTCATACAAATCCGCATAAGTGTCCGTGTCCGGATCGTAGGAGAAAATTACGCCGTCGCTATTGGCACCAAGGCTGGCCACTCCGTAAAACTTACCGTCTCCGCCGAGAATCATAGTTCCTATAGGGTAACCTCCGTGATCACTGTCGAAAGTATATAGATCATTAAGGGCGGTAGCTCCACTGCCGATGCTGAGGTTGTTGAAATTAAGAGCATGACCAGCCAGACTCAACGTCCGCGTGCTAGCGAGCGAGCCATTTGCCGCATAAATGCCGCAGGCGCTCCAGGACAAGAGACCGTTGTTATCCACTCCCGCACATCCGCTTGAGCCGTTGCCGGAGAGGTCTTCCAAAACCGTATTGCCGGAAACAGTAAGCGCGTTTTGTGTTTTCCTTATCACGGATACATTATCTATCGTGCCGTTGAAATCGTCTGAGGGATATATCGCCAATATATCGGTGTCTTCGTCCTCATTCCAATAACCGTCGAATGACACAGAACCTTGCCCTGCGTCGAACTCATCGCAATCTCCGTCGTTGAGACACACTTCCACGCTCCCGGTGTCGCCGCCGACATCCAAGCTGACGGTGTATTTTACATTATTCTCTATATCGTCCGGCGCGCTTTGAGTCAGATGCGTGTATGCGTCTCCCCCGTCGCCGGAAGAAAGCTCTGCACTGTCGCCGGAACCGCCTGTGAGATTGTAAGTGCTATAGAGCTCATAACCGGTGCCCGGCGTGGTTACTTCCCAATCGGTGATGGCGCCGTTATCATCCACGTCATCCACGGTGATAACCGCATTTTCATCCCCGCCATCCACCGTCAATGTGTCGCCGACCTGGTAACCGAGGCCTTGTCCGCCGTTCGGAACTTCATACAAGTCCTGTTGTATTGTGCCGTCATATGGAGTAAATACCGCCTGATCTCCGCTGACTTCCCAGCCATAACCGAGGTCCCAGTTGTCATCAAAACTACTAAAATCCCCATTGATAATTTCTTCGCCACCCTGGTTGCTGCCTTGGATATACACTTTCGTATTTGACGCATCCAGCGCATTGTAAAATCCATCCGTATCATAGCCGAATCCGACATAGCCGCCGTTTGAAGCAACTATACTTCCGGCATTGTTGAAATCAACCTCTCCGTCTCCGTAAAAGGAAGTTCCCTCATTGCTGTATATGCTTACAAATGGACCGTTCACATCCAGGCCCGCACCGGAAGTATTAATGGACACTTCGTCATTGGAAGGATACACGGAAAGATAGTTGTTGGGGCCTTCATCCACGCCGCCGCCGTTGGGTGTGGTACCGTAGATCTTGCCGTCATCTCCCTGTAGCAGGGGTGCTGTGTACGGGTTAGCACCTCTGTCATAATTAAAATCGTAGATGTCGATGTAGATGTCCGCGTTCGGGTCATATGAGAAGATGGCACCGTAGCTGTTCGCGCCGCCGACATAAGTGGTGCCGTAGAATTTGCCGTCTGAGCCGAGTGTTAGCGGAGCATACGGATCAGCGCCAGTGTCACTTTCAAAATTATGAAGAACAGTATAAGTAGTGGTCAACGGATCGAAAGAAAATATAACACCGGAGGACCCGGGACCACCGGCGTAAGTCGTACCGTAAAATTTGCCGTCGTTACCTAAGACAAGGCCGGCGTAGGGATAACCGCCCGTAATCGAGTAATTTAAATCATAAAGATCGGTGTAGGTATTATCCGACGGGTCAAAGGAGAAGATCGCTCCGTAACCATTCGCGCCGCCAGTCTGAGTGGTGTCATAAAACTTGCCGTCGGAGCCGAGTATGAGTGATCCGTAGACAGAAGCACCTGTGCTATAACTTAGGTCATAAAGATCGGTGTAGGTGTTATCCGACGGGTCAAAGGAGAAGATCGCTCCGTAACCGTGCGCACCGCCAGTCTGAGTGGTGCCGTAAAACTTTCCGTCATTGCCGTAAACCAAGGTAGAGTAATTGGGATTTGAACCGGAGGGACTATCAAAACTGTAAAGACGGCTATATATCCCGCTCGACGGGTCAAAGGAGAAAATTGTGCCGCCATAGTGAGCGCCACCGTCTGAGGTCACACCGTATAGTTTATCGTCCGTGCCCAATATAAGTGTTGAAGAAGGGCTATATCCAGAAGCCACGGTAAAGTCAAATTGGTCTGCGTAAGCATAGCTATCGGCTGGATTTATGGAGTAAATAACACCATCGCCGTTCCCGCCGCCGTATGATGTCGTGCCGTAATATTTACCGTCTGGGCCGAGAACGAGACCGGCATATGGACCTTGTCCGCTGCTATCATCGGTAAAATCATATAAATCGGTATACGTATTATCCGAGGGGTCAATGGAAAATACAACCCCTGAGTCATTATTGTTGTCATAGATATTCGATTGGAAATTGAGCACATTGTCCGCGAGACTCACTGTCCTGTCGCCGGTGAGCGAACCGTCTGCGGTATAAATGTTAGAACTGACTCCTCCGCCGGAGCAATCGGTCCAAGAAAGCAGGCCGTCATTATCCACGCCCACGCAACCCGACCCATTGCCGGCGAGATTGGAGATTTTTACTCCATCGTTCTCAACATCCAAGTAAGTAATTTGATCTACTCCATTTCCACCAGTTAATTCAAGAATACCTGAGATAGCATCTCCGCCAATACCAGCGTGTGTACCGAAGTCAGCTTGAGCCAGTAAGGCGAAAGAGGATCCCCCACCGTTACTTGTATTTGCTGTCAAAAACAACCCGGACAACTCGCCGTTCGACAAGTAATTGCTGTCTGAAGCAACAAGGTTACTTGTCCCATTTTCTGGATCTAAGGTTAACGAAGTATCGGAACCTCCGTGGATATACAAAGAATGTCCATCCAAATCCACTGTCCTGTCGCCGGTCAATGAACCGTCCGCGTTGTAAATATTATCCGTTATAAAATTTTCATCGTTGGTAAAATCCGAAAGCGCGGTCGGGAATGTCGCGAGCGACAAGTCGCCGCGGAGGTACTGCGCGGTGGTGCCGAGAGTTATGCTGTCCTGCTTGCCCGCGAGCGCGTTCGCGAGGTCGGTCTGGTCCGAGAGCGTGCCGGTGATATTACCCCAGATGGTAGCAAGTGAGACCGAGCAGTTCGTGTCCCCCGGCGCGCAGTTGGGGTCCAGGGTTTCGCCGGGGTTGTACTTGGTCGAAGGCGGCACGGCATAAGCAATGCCGGCGGCGTAGAGAAACAAGAAAAGCAGCCAGAAAACTACGTGCTGATTCCGAGACAGAATTTTACCCATTATACGCATATCTTGCCATTAAATTGTACCACGAAAAGCCGGCCCGGAGGCCTAAAAAATGTTGAAAAATAAATATGGGTGCCTATCGAGATTCGAACTCGAACTGAGGGTTCCACAAACCCTAGTGCTAACCATTACACTATAGGCACCATGTCCATCTAATTTATCAGAAATTACCCGCAAAACAAGCTTATTTATAATCCGGCCCTTCTTCCACTACGCCAGCGGAGTGGTTGGCAAAGCGCGCGAGGGCGTACAAGATACTGGAAAGCCGGTTCAAATATTTCCGGGTGAATTCTCCGACGGCTACATTGCCCTCTTCTGCCACGCCGACTACCCGGCGCTCCGCCCGGCGGGAAAGGGTACGGGCGAAATCAAAAGTCGCGCCGAGTTCCAAGCCGCCGGAAATGAAAAATGATTTTATCGGAGGCAATTCTTTTTCAATCGCGTCTATCATCGCTTCCACTTCCTTCACTTTGTCCTCGGTGATGGACATTTGGGAACCCGCGAGCTCGGCCTGTACGATAAAAAGATTTTTCTGTACGCCGTGCACCGCTTCGTGGCAGAGTACTCCGCCCGGAAGCACGAGCCCTGCTTCTTTTGCGCGCACTTTACAAATTCCCAGAAAAGAATTTATTTCATCGAGTGTGCCCAGCGCCTCGGCCACGCTGGAACTTTTTGAAATTCGCTGGTCGCACCCAAAGGTCTTGGTAGTGCCGTCGTCGCCTCGCCTGGTGTAGAGCATATTATCTAGAGGTGCAAGGCACCGGTGACATAAGCGAGCAGGGTGATAATAAAAATCAGCGCGACAATCAGCGAAGAGATATAGCACCAGAAGCAGCCTTCCTTGATTGCGAAAATTTGCACGATGACCAGATACAGGGAAAAAATAAACGCCGCAAGCGCGAGGAGGATGAGTGCGACTGATGCGGAGGGCGGCACGGCGTACGGCATAAAGAACAATATCGTGTAAGCCAAAAACACGAAAGCGTAATAAACCATTCCGAAAATTTCCACCGGCACGCCCAGAAATTTGGAATAACTGCTGTGCACCACCGCGTGGCAATTGAAGTTGACCGGGCAGACCAGGGGGGTACGCCCGGCTTTTTTATGCACGTGGATATGCCGGGCCACCACAAAGCCGGCAAGGCCGAGGCCCGCGAGAGCTATTCTGGTTAAAGCGTCAATTGGAATATGCATAACCGAATTTTATCATTTAAAAATTTTTGCCGCGACTGCGGGCTTGTTGTAAAGATTACGCCGGCGCATAAAGGCCTTGGCGAATTCGTTCGTGGATACGTAAATTAGTAAAATGGCAATAATCGCAAACAGAGTCGGCAAGGACAGGGCGGAAAACTGGAACAGTCCGGCCAGAGTCTTGTTATAAATGAAGGCAAAGGGAATGAGCGCGGACACCGCGATGCCGATGGCGAGCGGCATAGAAAGCGGCGGGGACTTCCAAAGCGAACGCGAGGAACGGATGGAAAGAATCAGCGCGAGCTCCGCCCAGACTGACAAGAGGAACCAACCGGTCTGAAAGTCCGCCACCGGCACGTGCTTGTATGCCTGGAAATATACGAAGTCAAACAAGCTGGAGATTCCGCCGAAAATGAGCACGCGCTTCATCAGCTTCTTCGGCTGAAAGTGCGGCGCGTGGCGCATCGCGTACTCGTCCGCATTGTCGGTGATGATGAGCATTAGCGGCAAATCGGTCAGGAGATTATTGAGGAGTATCTGAATCGGCAGCATCGGCAGGACCGGATAGAAAAATGCGGCCACAAGTATCGAAATAAAAGTGCCCGCGTTGCCGGAAAGGGTGTAAATGATGTAAGTCAGGATATTCCGGAGCGCGCGCCGGCCGGTCGCCACGGATTTTAGGACCGGAGTCAAATCTTTCTCGAGAAGGATAATATCTGCAGATTCCTTGGCGATGTCTGCCGCGTTGTCTACGGCGATGCCAATGTCCGCGCGGGCGAGGCCGAGTGCGTCGTTGATGCCGTCGCCGATGAAAGCCACTGGCCCGAGCGCCAGGTAGCGGTCAATCAGTTCCAGTTTGTTCTCCGGAGTGCATTTGGAAAATACTACCGCCCGCATCAGCTGGGATTGCGACAAGTCGGAAACTTTTACGTTCTCCAAGTTAATAATGTTGTCCGGGCTTTTAATGAGGCCGAGTTCTTCCGCCACGTTTTCCGATACCGCCTCCGAATCACCGGTCAGAATTTTGACTCCGATACCGCGCTCGTGCGCGAGCCGGAGCGAAGGTCCGGCGGAATCTTTTATGGGATCTTCAAAAGCCACGAAGCCGGTAAAATTCCATTCCCCCGCCCGACCGCGCGCAAGGGCAATAACCCGCATCCCCTTTGTCTCGTAGCCCTCCGCGGAACTCCGGAGCTCCGGCGAAGCATCGGGGCACAAAGCAAATATCTTTTCCATCTGCCCGCGAGCCAGGCGGTCGCCGTCATCCAGGGTAAAAAGCTCGTAGCCAACTTCGTTGGTAAAGGGCTGGAAGCTGGTAATTTTTTGTCCGGCAGTTTTGATTTTGCCGAGAGAAGCATTCAGGGCGGCGTCGTAAGCCTCGTCCATCGGCGGGCGCTCGTACTCCCCTTCGCTGATGGCATTCGACGCTTCCCAGAAATTATTCGCGTCGTTGACGGCCCGCACCCGAAGCTTGTTCTCGGTTATTGTACCGGTCTTGTCGGAAAGGAGGAAGCGCACCGCGCCCAGGCCTTGGAGTGAAGACAGGCGCTTCACGATGACTTTATCCTTGGAGAGAAGGAGGGATTCTTTGGTGAGAATAATTGTTATGATAAGCGGCAAAACTTCCGGCACCACGCCGACCAGCATCGCAATCGCAAATACGAAGAAACTTGCTAGGTTATATTTGCCGAGCACGAACACCAGGAAAATCATAGAAAGGAGCAGGACAATTATGGAGACCACGAAAATATAGCGTATGACTTTGTTCACAAAGACCGTAAAGCTGGACCATTTTTTAACCGCCTGTAATTTTTCGCGGTACTGCGCGAGCGAAGACCTCTTTTCCAAGTCCAACACCCGGCCGATGAGCTTGCCCGCGGAGACTACGCCCCCGGCCGAGAGCTCCTGCCCCATCTCGATCGGTTTCGGCATACTTTCCCCGGTGCGGACCGAGTCGTCAATAAATCCGCCGTCGGATTCTATGATTTCCAAATCCACCGGGGCGATAGAGCCGGCGACCAAGTGCACCACATCGTCAACCAAGAGCTCGCTTACCGGAATCTGCACCAGGTTTCCGCTGCGGAGAACATAAACTTTTGTCTCTACCAAGTGCAAGAGCTTCTCCGAAGCGCGGGAGGCCCGGAACTCCTGAAAGAAACCGAGAATGGTGTTTATGAGGAGGATGACCGAGATGATGATGCCGTCATTTTTTTCGCCCAGAAAAAAAGAAACGCCCGCCGAAATCACGAGCAAGAGGAAAAACAGGGATGCGATCTGCCGCCAGAGCGTGTACCCGGCAAGTTTCAGATTGTGTATCACTCATATATGATACCAGAAGTTTTACCCGAAGGTGAAAGTATAGGCCTTGAGGCCGGGAGATTTGATGTCGATTTTGAGAGTATGAATGCCGTAATCCGCGCCGTCGATGATGTCATAAAGTTTCTGGTCTTGTATGTGGATGGTTTTATAAAACACGCCGTCCAGATATACGTCCACATCCGCGCCCTGGTCCGAGCTCGCCACCATATACACGTTTTTAGCGTTGTATTTATAGACTATTTCTCCCCCGCCGTCGTTCTCGGCATATTCCGAAACAAAATTCCACTGACCGCCGAGGTACAGGGAGTTGCCGCTTATGGAGGCGGGCACGTCCAAGCTCTGCGTGCCGTCTTTGCTTTGTTTGCCGTTCGCCAGGTATACATTGCGTTCGGAGCCGAAGTAAGTCTCCGGACTGCCGACTTTATTGAAGTCGACCGGAATCGTACCCGAAGGATTCACTACCCCGGTAGGCATCGGCGCGGCGGAGCCGGTGCGGGCGTGAAGCTCGCGCAAAGCGTCCTGAATCGCTTTCTCCGTGTCGTCATAATCCCCTTCGCCGGCGTGATCGTGTACGATGTAGCCGTCCATATCTATCAAATATTCCCGCGGCCAGTATTGGTTGCCGAAAGCTTTCCAGGTGGCAAAATCATTATCCAAAACTACCGGATACTTCACGCCGAGCCGGGCGACCGCGTCCTCTACATTTGCGAGTACGTGCTCGAATGAAAATTCCGGGTCGTGCAGGCCGATGATTTGGAGGCCCTGATCTTTGTACTTGTCGTACCAGCTCTCCACGTAGGGCAAAGTGCGCAGGCAGTTGATGCAGCTGTAAGTCCAGATATCCACCAGCACCACTTTCTTGCCTTTGAACTCCGAGATTGAAATCGGCTGGCCGCCGGTATTGATGAAGCCGGTCGGATCGATAATGTCTGGCGCGGGCTGGTACTTCGCCGCTTTCTCCGCCGGAGTCGGGAATTTCTCTCCCGGGATGGGGGTGGTCGCGCTCACCGGATTGCCGGGCGCAGCGGGCGCGGCGGAATTGTCTTCCGGAGCCGTATTATCCGCGGATTCGGTTGAAGAAGCCGGGGTCGTGCTTTCGTTTGAGCCGAGGAGCTTCTGTTCCACTTTGGTCACGTCAAAGAAGCCGGAATTCAAAATAGATATCTGCAGTTTCTTGTCGAAGCCGGTGACGATAGCGAGGGCGACCAGAATAAAAATTATGCCGAAGATTTTTTTGAACCAGCCGTGCGAATCGGCGGCGAGGTTGAGCCGCTTCATCAAGTGCTGCCCGGCCAAGACTACCACGAGGAGCGCGAGGCAGAGCCCGAGCGCGTAAACGAGAAGGTAAACAATCCCGAGCGCCGGCTTGACCGGCAAGACGGTCGCCAGAATCACAAAATAAGTCGGGCTGCAGGCGGAAAATATCGGCCCGAGCGAAGCGCCGACCAAGACGTCGCCCCAGAAATTATTTTTCTGGTAGCCTTCCATCATCACCTCGTTGCCTTTGCGGTTGATGGCGGAAGTGAAAGGCAGGCTTTCCCAGATGCCCGGGAAAATCATAATGAGGCCGAAGACGAAAATAATTACGCCGGAGAGCCAGGTCCAGAAACTTTGCGGCACGTTTAAAAAGAGCGTGCTTACCTTGAGTATTAAGGTGAAAACCACCACCGAAAGGCCGAGGGAAAGTATCACCACGAAGGCCCGCCGGCGGCTGACGGTCGGGTCGGTCAAAGACCGGCCGACTATTACGGGCAGGAGCGGCAATATGCACGGGGCGAGGACCGTGAGCACTCCGGCTATGAAAGATATGAATAATAGAAACATATCCTTATTATATTGCCGGCCCGCGCCTATGTAAAGCTGACTTTACATCGGATTTGTGGATAAAAATCCTAACGATTTTTGTCCGCCCAGCTCCGGGTGAAAAGCTTGGCGAGAACCATCACCACCAGCGCAATCACCAGCCACGGGTCAACCGCGTGCATATACCCCTCTATCGCGATGCCGAGCATGAGAATAAACGAGCCGGCCAGAAAAGCGTTCCGCCCTGCGAGAGTTTTGTGCGCGCTGTCGCGTTCGTCGAAAGTTTTTTCCCGCAGGATAAAGCCCGCGAATATTCCAAAGAGCACGAGTAGGAGCGCGAGCATGCCGACCAGCATCATATTCGGCATCCAAAAATGAAACGGGTTGAGCAAGAGCACCGCCACTAAGACCAGGCACACTGTTATGATTGTTTCCGTGAAATTATTTTTCATAGCTTATGGTAAAAATTTTATCCACCGGCACCTTAAAAAAATCCGCGAGCCGGAGCGCGAGCGCCACCGAAGGCGTGTAATTCCCCCGCTCCATGGCTATCACCGTCTGCCGGCTGACGCCGACTTTTTCCGCCAGGGCCTCCTGGGTCACGCCGGCCCGGGTGCGTAAGTCATATATTTTATTCATAATGCGCTCTTTCATACTTTAACACCCCGAGTATAGCACATGATATAATATCGCAAATGACAAAGAGCTTCAGGGAAAAAGTGCTCTTGGTGGTGAAAAAAATTCCGAAAGGAAAAACTTTGAGCTACAAAGAAGTCGCCAAGCGCGCGGGGCACGCCCTGGCCGCGCGGTCCGTCGGCGCCATCATGCGAAGCAATCACGACCCGCGCGTGCCCTGCCACCGGGTAATAAAATCCGACGGCACCTTGGGCGGCTACAACGGCGGACTCAAAAAGAAAATCGCTCTCCTCCGCAAAGAAGGCGCGATAAAATAAATTTAAAAGTAATCCTGGTCGTCCGCGATGGCCCAGAGGTGGAGAGATAGCGCGGTGTGCTCTCCCGCGTGAGGTTTTGCGAGCTTGCGCATCTTTTCCTCGTCCGGCAGCTTTCGCAATTTAAACGCCCGCTGGAAACCTTTCTTGATGCCGAGGTCGCCGACCGGCAGTACATCCGGCCGGTTCAGCGCGAAAATGAGGAACATATGCGCGGTCCAGACGCCGATGCCTTTTACCGCCGTCAGGTGCTCGATGATTTCTTCGTCGGTCATTTTAGGAAATTTTTTCGGCTCGATAGTACCGTCTATAAATTTCCTGGCCAAATCCCGCATGTACGACATCTTCTGTCCGGAAAGCCCGGCACTCTTAAACTGCGCATCGGTAAGTTTTAAAACCTGTGCCGGCTTCGGAAATTTCGCCGGCAGGAGCTTGCCCCGCTTGCCTTTCATATTCAAAACCTTCGGGTCGAAAAGTCCGAAGAATTTCCGCTCGATCGCCGCGGCGGATGCGCCCGAAAGCTGCTGGTAAATTATTGACCGCGCCAGCGACGCAAAATGATTCTTGGATGGCGAAAGTTTGCGGAGCTTTTTGGGATTGATTTTGAGTTTTTTCACTTTGGTGCCCAGGGGGAGATTTGAACTCCCATGCCCTTGCGGGCGCTACCACCTCAAGGTAGTACGTCTACCAGTTTCGCCACCTGGGCATCTAAAAAGTATGCTACGCACTTTTTGCTTGCTTCGCAAGCCGATGCCCAGGTGGCGAACCTCCTTCGGATTAAAATCAAAGCAGTTTGATTTTAATCCACCTGGGCAAAATGAACTGCGTCTAAAAGTATATCAGAAATTTATTCTGATTTTGCCGCTGGGGCGGCTGCCGGCTCCGCTTCGGACTCGGCCTCTTCTTCCGAGACTACCACCGAGCGCATCTTTCTGCGCACGTCGCGGACGGCCTTGTGGCGGATGTAGTACAGCTTGCTTCGGCGGGCGCGGGCTTTTTTGGTGATTTCAATTTTATCTATCATCGGGGAGTACAGCGGGAAAATTCTCTCCACGCCCACGCCGGAAGCGACTTTGCGCACAGTAAAGGTCGCGCCGGGCTCGAGGCCGTGCTTGCGGGCCAAGACGATGCCCTCAAAAGCTTGCAGGCGGAACTTGCCCTTCTCTTCCGGAATCTTGGACCAGACTTTGACCGTGTCGCCGGCGCTGAAATTGAGCTTCTGCCGGGCCTCCGCGTCCACCGGGGTGAACTTTATTTTCTTGATTAAAGCCGTGTTTGCCATAAAAATTTGTAAAAAGACTTTATCACAAAAGCCCTTTTTAGGCAAATTCTTTAAACTCCTTCGGCAATGGCGATTCTATTTTGGCGGTTTTGCCGGAAGGGGTTTTGAATTCTATGGATTTGGCGTGGAGCATCATCCGGGGCCAATTTTTATCTTTGGGGTTGTAGAGAGCATCCCCCGCCACCGGATGATTCAAATACTTCATATGCACGCGGATTTGGTGGGTCCGGCCGGTTTTGGGGCGAACTTCCAGATAGGAAAATTTATCAAGCGAAGGCGCCGGAGCCTCAAGTCGCTTCAGTACTTTGTACTCCGTCACCGCTTGTTTGAGTTCTCCGCGCGCGCCGCGGCCGGCCAGGCGCCGGCGGAAATCCGCCGGACTCCTGCCGATGGGCTTGTCTATTACTCCCCGGTCGTTCTTGACCCAGCCGGACACGACGGCGTTATAGACTTTTTTTATTTTTCTATCCATAAACTGTTTTTTGAAATACGCGAACGCCGACGGAGTTTTCATTATCAAGAGAACCCCGGAAGTTTCTTTGTCTAGACGATGCACAATCCCCGGGCGAGGAATTTCTTTTTCATCGAAAGTCACTTTCTCGCCGACATCTTTCAATCTGGGATATTTTTTTAGAATCCAGTCGGCAATGGTTTTTTCCTTGCTCCGCCCGTCCGCATGCGCAGCGATGCCGGAGGGTTTGTCTATTGCCAAAATATCCTTGTCCTCGTAGAGAATTTTTATGTTTTTCATTTTGTGCTCCCGGAGGGAATCGAACCCCCATCAAGGCCTTAGAAGAGCCCTGTTTTATCCATTAAACTACAGGAGCAATTATCATATAGGGCTTCTCCAATATACTACAAAGGCCTGCTTTTACCAAAAAATTTGAACTGTCTATAGGTCTTTCGTCGGTGACAATTTGCACATCTAATTTCGCATTTTTTTATTTCCTTAAGAAGAGATTCCCATGAATAATGGCCAGACAGCATAATTGATATCGGTTTAAATTTCTTGCTCGGGTTTTTATGGTCAAACTCAAGTACAATAGGATCATTTTCACCGCAATCAACACATTTTCTGGAAGAAAGAAACTCCAGAACTTTTAGTCGCACTTTTATTCGATGTCTTTTCTGGGCTTCGTATAATTTTTTCCTGTCCTTATAGGGCATGAAGGGATTATACCATAACATTCTAACCCAGATCAATGCAGAATACTAAATTACATGGTGCGCGGTGTAGGACTCGAACCTACGACCTTCCCGGTGTAAACGGGTTGCTCTACCAACTGAGCTAACCGCGCGATGAAGTCAAACTATCATTTTTACTTGGACGGGTCAACGACCGGCGCCGGCGAGTTCAGGATTTCTTTGGATGCCTCGTCGCGCGCGGAAAAATAGTCCAGGATTTTGTCGATCCTGTCTTTGCTGACGGTCTTTGGCGCAGCGGCGGCGGGTAAAGTAGCCGGCGCGGAATTTACGTGCGCAAAGAGCAAGTATCCA
>DASZPN010000030.1:0-11181 GCA_035549995.1 Minisyncoccota bacterium | reverse complement strand
TTTTTGCGCATCCGTATCATCTATTTTTAAAAGAACCGTCCCAGCCTTGACTTTTTGCCCATTGGTTACTCCCACATATACTACGTCGCCGGAAGCCTTGGACTTTAAGTCTACTTCATTGGAAGAAGAGACTTGGCCGGTGCCGGAGACCGTACTTATAATCGTGCCTTTTTGCACCTGCGCCAGGACATACCTGGTTTCGTTGGAAGTGCCGGCAGCTTTCTCATAAATATAGCGCCCGGTAAAAATCAATATTACGAGTACCACTATGCTTAATATTTTATGCTTCAGAACATAAGACTTAGCTTTATTCAAAAAATTTTTCACAGGATTATTTTTAAATTATTAATTGGAACTGCCGCCCGGAGCGGGCATCACCCGGATCATCTTTGCCTCTATCTGGCCTTGGTCGTTCGGCGAGCCTATGACCACGGCAAAGTCATCTATCTTCAGGTCGGCCGTACTTATGCTGTTGCGGCCTTTACGCAGGTCGGTATCGTCATCGAACAAAATAACTTTTTCCGTGCCATCCCGATCTTCTACTATC
The DNA here is from genome assembly GCA_035549995.1 of Minisyncoccota bacterium. Taxonomy (GTDB): domain Bacteria; phylum Patescibacteriota; class Minisyncoccia; order Phycocordibacterales; family UBA9973; genus UBA9973. The sequence goes on along the minus strand of DASZPN010000030.1, from coordinate 10,634 downwards.
AGGTCTGAAGGTTCTACCTTGATTATTTTGCCAGCGGCGCCATGAGCGTTGGGAAAATCGCTCATCATACCAAAGCCGGCCGGGCCGTTCACAGGGTTAACCCCGGCCATCATTCCAAAGTTCTCTTCATAGTGTTCTTCCCAGGCGTGGCCGAAAGAAGCCTTGCGAAAGCCAACCACCGAGCCTGCGTGAAAAATAAGCGCAGCCACTACCAGGATACCCAGTCCGTAGATTACTCGGGTGAGAGCTTTCGATCCGATAAACTTTTTTATTTTTTCATCCAGTTGCTTCATATGCGATATTTAGTGGGCGTGCCGCGCGTTTGTCAGCCATTCCGGGGCGGCTTGGCGCAGAGCGTATTTTATTGAGAGTGCGAATACTAAAGACAATGCGAGCGTGTAAATTATGTTTGCCGTGGGCAGAGAATCCGCCAAGCTTGCCACGAAATCTTTCCAGTACGACCCGACTCCGGCTCCGGAAAATAAAAGGGAAAAGTAGTCGTAAAATCCCGACTTGGCAAAATCTCCGAGCAGAGATGCGACCGCGGGTACTAGCACGACGAGAGACAGCATGCCGGTTGCGGAAAAAGCCCAGAGCCTAGCGGTCCTTCCTCGATTCATTCGTGACAAAACGCGATCCCATACGCGTGTCGCCAGTTCTGCCCGCGGTTCATATTTAACCGATGTAAAAATATCCTTCAGGTCTTTCATATAGTTGGTATACGTTCTAAAATCGACATTTGGTGCATATAATTATAGCATTTTACGCAGTTCGCGAATTGCCCGAAAGTGGTCGCTCTTGACTGTGTTCAAAGGCTTGCCTAGCACCTTGCCTATCTCTTCGAAAGTCATATCTTCCTGATAATGCAGAACCAGCACTTCGCGATAATTCGGACGGAGTTTCTGCAAGAGTTCTTCCAAAAGTTCCTTGTCTTCCAGCTTTTCCAGTTCCGCCGAAGGCAGATTGTCTTCACCCGGGATGTTTTCCGAAAAAGTGATATCTTCGTTTGGGTTCTCCAAGTCCGAAAAGCTGATTGTTTTTTTCTTGCGCAAAAAATCCGTCACGCGGTTGCGTGAAATCGTGAAGATCCAAGTTTTCCAGCTAGCCTTGTCCGGATCAAATCTGCCTATATTTCGCCAGGCTTTGATAAATATATCCTGCACCATGTCCTCGGCATTATCCCGGCCGACAAAGCGCGCTGCATAATTGTATAGGAGGGGAGTATAGCGTTCCACCAGCAGCTTGAAAGCGCCCTTTTCGCCTTCTTTGTATTGGCGCGCCAGCTCTTCGTCTGTTTCCCTGAACGACATACGCTCTAATATAGCACGCGCTATTGTTTTTATGTGCCCTCAGTAGGAATCGAACCTACATCGCAAACTCCGCAAGCTCGCATTCTATCCATTGAACTATGAGGGCGGTAGGCAAAGACTAGCAGAATCCCGGCAAAATTCCAAGCACGCTCAGAAACCTAGGGAGTCCATTATTTTTTCCGAGGAATGCTCGGTCAGTTTTTCCTCCGGTATTTCGTGCGCTATCATAGCACCATAAATATCCTCTGCCATCTCCGGGTCTATCGGTATGGAAATGACCGGCAAAAATATCCTATCCGAGTGTATGAGAAGAGCAGGGCCTGGATCGGTGCGAACGAAAAAAGAGCGTATATTATCGTACGGGTAAAGCCTGGTTCCGGCCCTAAGTCCCCGCTCGGAAAGTTCATACTCAATGGTGTCCGGTTTCTTGATCGCAAAAAATCCGAGAAGCACTCCGCCTAGAATCAAAAGACCTGCAAAAAAATAATCTCCATATATTACCGACGCCACCGAGCCGGCTACGACGATTACGCCGAGAGCCCAGAACCAGTCCCGGGAATGTTCTTTTTCTTCATATTCAAGCGCCGACCATCTCAGACTTTCCATAGCATAATTATATCATTATTTATTTTCGTATAGTCCGGTTAGTAGAGCAGTTTCCATAATGTGCCCCTTCATGGCTTCTTCCAGCTCGGTTTTGCCGGCGGACGACGGCAAGGAAAGTGTCGTGTCCAGTGCATACAGTTTGAAGTTGTAGTGATGGATGCCTCCGGGAGGGCAGGGAGCTATCCAGCCGTTTTGCCCCGCGCCGTTCTTGCCCTCCGTAGTCCCGGCCGGCAGATTGCTCCCGTCGATCTCTTGGGTGCGCGGAGGCAGATTCCAGAGCGTCCAATGTACAAAGTCGCCCGAGGGTGCGTCTGGGTCGTCCACAATGAGTGCCAGGCCGGCGGCTCCGGCGGGCACTTCCGATATATTTAAAATCGGCTGCAAGGATTTTCCGTTGCAAGTGTACTCTGTCGGAATTGCGCCATTATTTTCAAATGCATTACTCTCAATTTTCATAACTTTTTGCATTTGGCTATTCAAATTTAACACTACCCGGTTTCTGTTATTTAGCCGTACCGCTATAACCGTAATAGCGGCTACCAATATGATGACAGCCAGCATTTTCTTCGGAGTCATATCGTGCCTGAATTATACCACGTATCCAAGAGCTTTCTGATTGCACCGTTTTGTCCGCCCGGGGCGTATACATTCTAGCAGGCATAAAGTCGCGGCCCGCATAAATTTAAATTCCAAAGTATATGAAAATAAAAAGGTATTTATATGTAGTGTTTACGGTGATTGCCCTGGGAGGCTTGGCTGCAACTCCGGCCTTGGCTGAAAACGGCAACGCCGGGGATCACCCCCGCGGTTCATGGTTCGGGCATTTTTGGGGCGGTATGCACGGCGGTATGGGCGGGGCGGATCATATGGTTCCGGGTATTTTTGGCAAAGTTACCGCTATTGACGGCAATAATATTTCTGTAGCCGGCAAGCAGGGATTTGGCCAAGATGCGGCTGACGTCACCTATAGCGTGGATGCTTCCAATGCCAAGATAAACAAAGACGGTAACCCTTCTTCCGTTTCCGACATAGCAGTCGGCGATTCTTTGATGGTTTTAGGAACAGTAAACGGCACGGATGTCGCCGCTAAGCTAATAAATGACGGTATGCCCGTGCGTCACGCGGATGACAGCAATAACTCTAGCGATAATCCCGTAGCAATTTTTTCCGGCATCGCAGGCAACGGCGAGCCTATAGTGGCGGGTACCGTTTCGAGCGTCAGCGGTTCTAATATAGTTATCACCAATAAAGCGGGCACGTACAACATAGACGCTTCTTCTGCGACGATTACCAAACCGGGAGTTTCTAGTCCGTCAACTTCTGACGTGGTTGCGGGGGATACAATTATCGTTCAAGGCGCCGTAAATGGCACGAATGTAACCGCCACTAGCGTCATAGTCCAGAATAATGAACAGCCCATGGGCTCTTCCGGCAATGCCCCGCCTCACAAAGGATTCTTCGGTTCGATCGGATCATTCTTCGTGCGCCTATTTGGGTTTTAACCGGGGGTATAACTGAAGATAAACAAAAGGGCCGGTTGCCCTAAAAACCGGCCCTTTTGTTTTCGCTTATGATATATTTTAAATATAAAAAAATTCGGTTTTTCAATTTCAGATTTGCGCAAACACCCAGGGTATTTTTTCGGCGCGCTGGTCCTCCTGATTTGTTATCTGATTTTTGCCTACACGCATACTTTGCCGGCGGATTCCGGTTCTGTCCGGGCGGGCCTGCCGCTGGTGGCGAGTTCTTCGAAGACCCTTGCCCTCATAACCGAACCGGAGGACGGCATTGCGCCTGTGCTCGACACCATACACGCGGCAAAGCATTCCCTGGATATGACAATGTATGAGTTCAAGGACATGCAGGTCGCCGGTGCCATTATTGATGCGCAGGCGCGGGGAGTAGCCGTGCGAGTGCTCCTGAATGGAGGATACTTTGAAAAGCACGAGGATACAAATAAAGAAGCATATGATTACCTGCAAGCACATGGCATTCCGACTAGGTTCACGCCGACATATTTTGCATTAACCCATGAAAAATCCATAGTTGCGGACGGAAGCCGCGCATTGATAATGACTTTTAACCTGGTTCCCAAATATTATCCGACCGGCAGAGATTTCGGAGTTTTCGATACCGATCCCGCGGATATAAAAGCGATGGAAGACACATTCCAGGCGGACTGGTCCGGTAAAAAAATCGCCAAAGAGAATGGCGACGACCTGGTCTGGAGCCCGGGCTCGGAGCCGGATATGCTTCTGGTGATAGAATCCGCCCGGCAGGAGCTCGATATTTATAACGAAGAGATGGCGGATCCGCGCATAGTGGACTCGCTTATATCTGCCATCGGACGGGGAGTGATGGTCAACATTGTGATGACTTATCAAAGCGCGGACAAGGACAACTTGCAGAAGCTCAAGTCTGCCGGTGCGCGTCTGCACCTTTTTCACGGCCAAAAGGGCGAATACATCCACGCTAAAGCAATCATCTCCGACCGCGCATACGCCTTTATCGGCTCGGAGAATTTTTCCTACACCTCGCTCGATCAAAATCGCGAACTGGGCATATTTATTTCCTCGCCTGAAATTATCGGCTCCGTATTTGATACTTTCAATAAAGATTGGCAGGCCGCACAGGCTTACTAGATAGGTTCGAAGGACACGTTGGCTTTGTAATATATGAGTGAAAGCAAGGCAAGGCCGGTCGTGTGTGGATTCACCGTTTCACCTGGGGCGCCCGCCCCCCAGCCTGGATCCGAGGAAGAATCTTCCACGCGCTCGATCCAATTGCTACGAACATACTCTCCGAAGCCGGCCCAGTACAAAACCACTATACGTTCGGCGTATAGATCGCTGAAAACATTGTCGCTATTTTCGGCTTGGATCACAGACTTAGCTGCGCGAGACAGCGCCGCGTCTATTTCTTCTTTCTGGTAACAGCTATTGCGCTCTAGAAGCGCTAGGCCGATTATGAGATGAGTGTCGAAGTATCCGCCGTCGCCCTGGTAAAGAGATTCTAGAGTAGCAAAGTCTTTATAGTCGTAGCCGGAAATATCACAGTATAAGGCCTTGAGCAAGACACTGTCCCATGGGTCAGTCAGATACTGTTCATACTCTGGATTTATTTTATAAGCATTGTTTTCCGGAGCGGAAAATGCGAGCGAAGGGATATAAACATTTTTATCCAAAAGACGCACAAAGGGGTTTGGAGCATATGCGGCAGTATCAAAAGGTGGGTGACTTTTATTTTTTCCGTCTATGATTTTTTCGTATAGAAAGTAAGAGTCGATCGGGAGGTTGGCAATGGTATTTGCCGAATAATACGCCATACCTCGGACGATGCTTCCGGGAAGAGCGTGCAGTGTTTTTTCGCTCCGGGCCCGTATTCCCGCTTCTATGGAGCCGAGAGCGATTACTAATAGTATTACAAAAATTATTCCGGTTTTTTTCACTGTGTTATTTCAGATGCTCTGGTATACGCTGGGTACTTCCAGGCCCAAGACCCAGGCCGAAAACCCCTGCAAGCCGTAGGATTTAAGGAGAGTCATCTTGTCCGCCACGCTTTTGCTGTTTTCATACCAAAGCGTGTAGTGATTTTTACCTACTGTGTATTTCAGATAGGGTTCTTTGTTTGTCTGGTCGTAACCGTAAACGTATTTGCGGGCGAGCACGTTTTGTATGCCCGAGTAGCCGCCGACGCCCACCAGCTTGCCGGATCCATCATCCCACTTCCAATAATAAAGCGGCAAGCCGAGCGAGAGCTTGTTCGCAGGCACCTGGCTTGTGGCGTACCGGATGACTTTATCGAGCCAGGGGTACGGCGAAATGGGGCCTTTGGAATCCGGGTCGTCATAAGACATCAGACTCAGAAAATCCGCATAAGTTCCGAGCGAAGAATAATCGTACACCCCGATTACTCTCTGCCATAAATCCTTGGGATAATCGTCCGGATCGTTCGAGATTTGAGCTATGACTGCAACCGAGAAAGTAAGTTTGTTCTGGTGCAGCGCCCGGCCCGCGCGCTTTACGAATGCTGAGTAATCTTTTTGCATAGAAGAATCCATTCCCTCAAAATCGAATTGCCAGCCTGCGTAGCCGTTCTTCTTTGCCTCTTCTACCAGGGATTTTATAGCCGAGTTTTGTTTGCCGACATCGGACAGGATTGCCCCGGCGATACTTTTGCTAAAGGCTTTGTTTGTAACCAGCGGCATTACTTTTATGCCGTTTGCTTTGGCAAAGGAAAGTATGTCCGGCGCGATACTGCCGGCGAGCGCGCCGGTATCGTCAATCGAATAAGATTGCGGCGAGAGTATGTCGATAGAGCCGGAGTGCGCAAAGAGCGACGCGCGGCCGGCCGCGTTGTCCTTGAAATAAAAAATTTTCTTGAGAGAAATTTGCGTCGGTGATACTGCTTGTAAAACGTGGACGGCAGGGAAGAGAAGCGCAGCCAGCATAAAAAGAACCAGAATTTTTTTTCCAAACCGTCCGCGCATAGTCTAGGTTCTAAATAATTTACCCGGTTGCCAATAAGTGCCGAGGGCAGGCAAAAGCCAATGATCCACGCCCCAGTACCCGGCGACTTTCCAGGCCAGGAGTATGAGTACGGACAAAGTAAAAAGTATCGGGTTGACGCTGACCGCCCCGGCCAGTAGGAAATTCAAATTCATAAATAGCCCGAAGAATGCCGCGATGCCGGTGAAAGCGCCGATGATTAGCGCGAGGCCGACCAGAGTTTCTCCAAAAGCAACCAGGTGCGACCAAAATGCCGCGTGCGGCAAGACTACGTTTTGCAGGAATCCTGCATACCAGCCTTGCACATTCGGGTGTAGGCCCGAAGCCTGCGCAAGCGATCCTTTAATAAATCCGGATAAAGACTGCCCGGATTCCGGGCCCACCCACCCGCCGCCGGTGAGCTTTTCCCAGCCGGCATTGATCCAGGTCCAGCCCACATAAACCCGCGCCAAGAGCCAAAACCAGGAAGTCTTGGTATTCCCGAAAAGAAACTTTGCCGCCGGCGCTTCATCGTATTGGATGTACATATATATGATAGATAGTTAGTTTGTAATAGTTTGATTATACTACTTTCTTTAGTTTAGGTTGTACCTCTCTTCAACTTCTGCCTTGTTTGCAAACTCGCTTCCGTCCAAAATTTTTTTAACTTTCTCCCATGGTGCCAACACCTCTACAGTAACCCGAGTTTGGCCGCCTTCCAATCTTTCTGTATTTTTATAGAAAACCCTGATATTGTTTTTGCTCAATAATTCCTGCAAAGATACCTCATTGAATTTTCCGGTAATCTTGAACTGGGTTTTGCGCAACAAAGGGTTTATTTCAGGCTGCTCATTCATAATCAAATTTTAGCACGAATATTTATCGGGCGGAGGCGGTGAGATTCGAACTCACGGTGCCTTTCGACACTCCTGTTTTCAAGACAGGTGCACTAAACCACTATGCGACGCCTCCCTTTTTATTGTTTGCTTCGCTTGAAGAGTCCTGAGAATGAGCGGGCCATATCACCGAAGCTTTTCTTGGCGATACCAAAGATGTAAACCATATCCAGGATGCCGAGGGTGTTCAGAAAAAGAAGGGCGACGAACCACCATTTGTCGCCGCGTCTGGCTGCCAGCCACATCGAATAACATTTCCAGATCAAGGTCCAGAGCAAAAGTCCTACTATGGCTTGCGCCGGGAATACAAGTGCCGGATTGTTCATACGCGGATTCTATCAGAAAAGCCCTTTTTATGCTACCATTCCGAAATGAAGCTTTTAGGCATTGATTACGGGACCAAGCGCATCGGACTGGCAGTGTCGGACGAGGGGGCCACCCTCGCTTTTCCGAAAATAATAATTGCGAACGATGCGGAAACTTTCGAAAAGGTGGGCAAAGTCCTGAAAGAAGAGAACATTTCGGAAATTGTCATCGGCGAATCGGAAGACTTTAGCGGGCGGGAGAACGAACTGATGGTCTTTATCCGCGACTTCGTCGCCCGGGCCGGCGCGGAATTCGGTCTGCCGGTGCATTTGGAAAAAGAATTTCTGACTTCGGTGGAGGCGCGAAAATCCCAGCCGGAGGCCGAACGGGTGGATGCTTCCGCCGCCGCATTGATACTGCAAAGGTACTTGGATAGAATTAATAAGGCAAAAAATAAATGAAAGACATAATAAATATAGACGAATTCAAAAAAGTGGACATAGCGGTGGGGAAAATTCTCTCGGTTGAGCGCGTGCCGGAGACGGACAAACTGCTCAAGCTCTCGGTGGATCTGGGGGAAGGGAGCCCGCGTACCATAGTGTCCGGAATCGCCGAGTATTTTCCTGATTCTTCAGCTTTGGTTGGCAAAAAGTGCATGTTCGTGGCCAATCTGGAGCCCCGCACCATCCGCGGCATCGATAGCCAGGGTATGATTCTCGCCGTGGCCACCGAGGACGGCAAGTTTTCTCTCCTGGAGCCTTCCTCGGATTTGCCCCCGGGTGCGAGGGCGCGCTAGATATCGTATAATATTTAAATGCTGAAGAGTTCTTATGTAACATTTTTTCCGCCTCCCGATATACTCGCGATGCCTTCCTTTGGGCTGGATGTTTCCGATGAATCCATCAAGTTTATGCAGCTGCGCCACACCACCACCGGTATCCGAGTCGGCCGGCACGGGGAGAAGAAAATACCCCCGGGCATCATGGAAGACGGCAAAGTGGTGGACCCGGCCAGGATGCAGGACATACTCTCGGACTTGCGCCAAAAGGAAGGCGTGAAGTCCGTACGAGTTTCATTACCCGAGGAGCAGATCTATCTCTTTAAAATGCGTTTGGAAAAAGAAGGCCTGACGAATATTCGAGAGAACATCGAGCTCACCCTGGAAGAGCACATTCCGATACAGGCGCAGAATACTATCTTTGATTACGAAATCCTTGGCGAAGACGAAAAAGGCCTGGACTTGGAAGTGGTGGCCATACCCGACGCGGTCATCGGCAATTACCTGGAGGTCTTCCGCGGCGCCGGGATTTCGGTCCAATCGGTAGAACTGGAGGCGCAAGCCATCGCCCGGGCGGTCATCAAGCAGGGCGATATGGATACTTATATGATTGTGGACTTCGGCGAGAAGCGCACCGGCATTTCCATCATCTCCCGCGGCATAGCGATGTTCACTTCTACGGTGGACGTCGGCGGTTCCATTCTCACCAGCACCATAATGAAGAGCCTCGGCGTCAGCCGCGAGGAAGCGGACCGGCTGAAAAAAGAATACGGCCTTCAGCGCAATATGGAAAACAAAGAAGTTTTCTCGCTTCTTTTAAACAGCGTGTCGGTTCTGCGCGACGAGGTGGCCAAGCATTTTCTGTACTGGCATACCCATAAAGACGAACAGGGCAAAGATAACCCGCCGATAAAGAAAATACTTCTGTGCGGAGGCGATTCAAATTTGATCGGACTCTCGGAATATTTTTCGGTCAGTATGAAGACCCAGGTCGAGATGGCGAACGTCTGGACGAATATATCTGACCCCAGCCGGCGCATACCGGAAATGACTTTCAAGCGGGCGCTTTCCTTTGCCGCGGCTCTCGGCCTGGCTTTGGGAGATTTTGAACATGATTAACCTCATACCAAATCAAGAAAAGAAAAAAATGGTCCGGGGGTTTTACCTCCGGCTGGCGGCCGTGCTGTTCGGAATACTCGGCACTTCGGTGTTTTTAGCCTCCGCAACCATGATTCCTTCCTACGCGGGGTCCTCGATCAAGAAAAATTTAGCCGAAAGCAAACTTGCGGAGCAGAAGGCCGAGCCCATACCGGACGTGGACCAGAAAACTCTTTCCGATCTGGCGGATCTGAACAAAAAACTTTCCATTATTGAGGGCGCGGAGAAAAACCAATACTCTATGACTAAAAACGCCGTCGCGGAGTTGATTTCCAAAAAAATGCCGGACATCAAGATAACCAGTATTACTTACAGTAATACTGCGCAGGGCGGCAAGAAGATTACCATCCAGGGCATCGCGCCTTCCCGCGAGAGGCTCCTGTCTTTCTCCCAGGCTCTGGAGAATGATGCGGCATTCCAGAAGGTCGACGTACCCGTTTCCAATTTCGTACAAGGGCAGAACATACCTTTCTTTATAACCCTCATCCCCTCATAAAATATGCGCCAAGGATTTTCAAAAGTAATAATGTCACTCGCCCTTCTATTCTTCGCGGTTTCCTGCGCCGTATTCGCCTTTCTCTGGAGGAGCATAAGCCGCAACGAACAAGCTGCTCAGGCCGCGGAATCGGAGTGGCAAACCGAGAATTCCCGGAGAGAGGAGGCAAAATCCCTCGATGCATCTATGCGCGCCATTCAAAACGAACGCGACCAGCTCGACACCCATTTTGCTTCCAGCGTGGACGTCGTGCCGCTTTTGGATACGGTAGAAAAGCTCGCTTCTTCCGCCGGGACCAAAACTTCCGTGACTTCTGTGGACATTTTGCCCAACAACGCCGGATTAAACGTCAGCCTGAAATCCACCGGCACCTTTCAGTCCATATACAAATTCCTGGCTCTCCTGGAGAATTCTTCCTATGAGCTGCAATTTTATTCGGTCGACCTGGAAAGCGGGCCCCTCACGGATGTCGCGGGCAAGACCACCGGCACCGCCTGGACTGCTGCCATCAAGGTGAATTTGGTCAGCTTTGAATAAATGATTATATGAAAATCACACTTTCATTTATAAAAAAGAAAAAGAAAGTATTTAAAAAAG
>DASZPN010000029.1:0-7020 GCA_035549995.1 Minisyncoccota bacterium | reverse complement strand
GCCAGGCTTTCACCGTGCCCTACAACTCCGCTCAATCCGGAGTAACCACTTTCTATCTCTACAACAATTCTTTGCTCCTAGCTCAAGCTACTGTTACCACTTCCTGTGCTTCCGGCAGCGGGTGGAACAGCAGCAAATGCGCCGCTTTCACCCTGCCCACCGTCACCACCAGCGCAGTTACCGGCGTGACCCAAACCAGTGCCTCCAGCGGCGGTACCATAGTTTCCAACGGCGGAGCGACTATCACCGTGTCCGGCATCGCTTGGAGTACTTCTTCCAATCCGACCACCGCCAACTCTCACACCACCGACGGCTGGGCGACCGGCGGACCATGGCCCGACAGTATTACCGGTCTCACTGCCGGCACTACTTATCATGTCCGGGCTTACGCCACCAACAGCGTCGGCACGGCATACGGCTCTGATGTTAGCTTTGCGACGCCGGTCAATGCGCCCCCCACTCCTACTGGTCTTTCCGCTACTCCCGGCTCTTGTTCTTCCGGCGCTATCTCAATCTCTTGGTCCGCCTCTTCTGGTGCCACCAGTTATTCCTTAAAAGATGGCGCCACCGTTATATACACCGGCTCAAATACTAACTTTAGTCAGACCGGTCTCACCGCCGGCTCCAGTCACAGCTACACCGTAGCGGCTACTAATTCTTCCGGCACTTCTTCTTACTCAAGCGCGGTGGGAGCGACTGCGCCAGTAAATTGTGCGGTGCCTGTGGTGACCATCAGCGCGAATCCGGCGACCGGCACTATCACCGTTGTTAACCCCACTGTGACTTGGAGTGTTACCAATTCACCGACTTCTTGTACCGCGAGCGGGGATTGGTCAGGTTTAAAGAGCGCAAGCGGTTCGCAATCCATAGGAGTACTGACGAGTGTGAAAACTTATGTTTACACTCTGACTTGCTCCAATGCGGGCGGTAGCGGCTCTGCCTCAGCCACCGTATCTACCAGCGTTCTCTTACCCGACCTTATTGCCTCATCGCTTGAGCCCCTCGTCGCATTTGCCGGGGTTCCGAATTCATATTCCTCCACGATTAGCAATATAGGCGAGGCCTCCACAGTCGCCTCTTTCTCGAATTTCTTCCAGACTGCTTCTGCCGCAAATGGTGGCGGTACGATTACCGATCAGGCTCCTTTGACTATGACCCCAATAAATCCTGGCGAAGGGGATGTCGCTCACTCGCCATTCTCCATAACTTTTCCATCCGTTGGGACATATTCTATACGGGCTTGTGCGGACAAGAGCAATTCCGGTTCATCGGGCTCTATCGCAGAAAGCGATGAAACCAACAACTGCGGGCCTTGGACTAATATCTCCGTAATCTTGGCTACCTACACAGTCACCCCTTCCGCCAGCGCCGGCGGGACTATTTCACCCAACACCCCGCAAACGGTAACTTCCGGTTCGACTAAAACCTTCACCGTCACCCCTAACTCCGGCTACACCGCTTCGGTCGGCGGCACCTGCGGGGGAAGTCTATCCGGCACCACTTATACTACCAATGCCATCACTGCCAACTGTACGGTGGTCGCGAGCTTCTCTCAGATGAGCGGCACGCTTACACCCGCTTCTTCTTCCTGCACGATAGCCTCCGGAGCTTCGAGCTGTACCAGCAGCACTCTCACTTGGAACGTCACCAATCCGGTAAGCACTACGGCGGTCACCAACAATGGCTCGGCTACGCCTTCTTCGCCCGGCGGGAACTCCGGCAGCCAGGCTTTCACCGTGCCCTACAACTCCGCTCAATCCGGAGTAACCACTTTCTATCTCTACAACAATTCTTTGCTCCTAGCTCAAGCTACTGTTACCACTTCCTGTGCTTCCGGCAGCGGGTGGAATGGAAGTACGTGTGCGGCAAATACCGTGCCGACGGTGACCAGTCCGACGGCTTCCTCCATAACCACTTCTGGTGCAACTCTAGGAGCAAACGTGACTTCCTTGGGATCACCGGCTTCCATATCCGCTCGAGGAACCTGCTGGGGGATATCGCCTGCACCCACCACCAACTGCACTGCCCAGGGCGGCACCACTACCGGGGCCTTTACTCAAGCCAGAACCGGAATGTCATCGAGCACCACTTATTACTACAGAGGCTATGCCACCAACGCGACCGGCACGGGATATTCCTCGGATGGAACCTTTACCACCGGTTCGGCGGGCGTGACTCCCAATGCGCCGACCATCGTTGGACCCTCCAGTTTCCCTGTTAGCACTACCGAGACCTTTTATTTCACGGGTACTGATCCGGCCAGTAATCAAATCCAATATCAGGTGGACTGGGGCGATGGCTCTGCCGTGACTTGGTTGCCTTCCAGCAGTACCTATGTAAATTCCGGCACCACTCTGAGTGCCACGCATTCTTGGAGTTCAGCCAATAATTACACGATCAAAGCTCTGACGAAAAATAATCCTGCCGGCGGGAGTCAAAGCTCCGCCCAGACTTTGTACGCAGTCTCTGCGAATTACACAGCCAGTCTCACGGTCAGCCCGACCACCGCGTCTCCGGGTCAAAGCATAAGCATTAGTTGGACTTCCAACGCTCCTTCTTGTAACGGTAACGGCGGAAATTTCAACACCGGCGGAGCAAATACGGGCGGGCCTATCAGTGTCATATTTAATCCCGTACCGCCGGCGACTTCCGTAACCTATTCCATAAATTGTGGGGGAGCCACGGACCAAGAGCCTGTCAATGAGCAGTCCGCGAGCCCGCCGGTTTTCCAGGAGCCCTAACAAATAACCTCTTCGGAGGTTTTTTTGTTATAATTACAGTAATGCAAGCAAACGACGAACAGCTTAAAAAATTTATTCTGGATGGCGGCCTGATGACCGAATCCGAACTCAAAGAAGCCAGTAAGAAAGCCGAGCTCAAGAATCAGAAACTCGGCGACATACTTTTATCCGAAGGCAAGATATCCGACACGGATTTGAGGCGCACCGAGGCAATGGCTCTCGGAATACCTTTTATAGACCTGAAAGATAAAAAGATAGATTTTTCTGTTTTGTCCCTCATCCCGGAGCCCATCGCCAGGAACGACAACATCATCGCCTACAATAAAAGCAAGGAAGGGCTGGAAGTAGCGATGCTCGACGCGGACGATCTGCCGGTCATCGACTTCATTAAGAAGCGATCCGGCCTAAAGATTCTGCCGCGCCTCACCGACACCGCTTCCATCAAGGCCGCGCTCACCCAGTATCGTAAAAGCCTTCAAGCGGAATTCAACGACATTATTCAAAAAGAATCAGTATCGCTCAAAACTATTTCCAAAGAGGAGGGTGACAGCTCGGACGAAGAAGAACTCCAGAAAATGGCCAAGGAATTGCCGGTGGTCAAAATTGTGGATTCGTTAATTTCTCATGCGATTCTACAAAATGCTTCCGATGTGCACATCGAGCCGGGAGAGAACGAGCTCACTGTCCGCTATCGCATCGACGGCATTCTGCACGACGCTATGGTCCTCGACAAGAGCGCGGCCACCGGCATCACCGCCCGCATCAAGGTCCTTTCCAATTTAAAGCTCGATGAAAAGCGCCTGCCCCAGGATGGACGCTTCAAGATAGAGCAGAACGGAGAAAAGATTTCTTTCCGCGTATCCACGTTGCCTACCTTTTACGGAGAAAAGACAGTTATCCGTATCCTCAAGGAAAGCTCTCACGGGTTTTCTTTGGAGGGCCTCGGATTCCACGGGGAAGGATTGGAGCGCATTCACAATTCTCTCAAGCAAAAGACCGGAATGATTCTGGCTACCGGCCCGACCGGCTCCGGTAAAACGACTACGCTTTATACCATGCTGGATATTTTGAACAAGCCGGAAGTAAATATTTCCACCGTTGAAGACCCAATCGAATATCAGATGCCGCGAGTGAATCAGACTCAGGTCAAGCCGGAGATAGGCCTTACTTTTGCAAACGGCCTGCGCACCTTGCTCCGCCAAGACCCCGACATCATAATGGTGGGCGAGATCCGCGACGGCGAGACCGCTTCGCTCGCGGTCAATGCGTCTCTGACCGGCCACCTGGTGCTCTCGACCATTCACACCAATTCCGCCGTGGGCGCCATCCCGCGCCTAATCGATATGGGCGTGGAGCCGTTTTTGATAATTTCAACCGTCAAAACCGTCATCGCCCAGCGCCTTGTGCGCCGGCTGGTTTCCACCAAGGAAAAATACTTTCTGTCCGAGGCTGAACTGGCCAACCTGGCCAAGCTTATCGACCTGGATCGGGTTCTGCAATTTTTGAAAGAGGAGAACATCGTAGCCAAGGATGCGACTTGGCAGAAGATTCCTTTTTATCGCGCGATCAAATCCGCCGAATCCGAAGACGGTTATGCCAGTCGTATCGGCATACACGAAGTTTTGAAAGTCACCCAGACTATTAAGGATCTCATAATCAAGGGCGCGCCCGAGGATGAGATAGAGACTCAGGCGAAAAAAGAGGGGATGATGACCATGATCGAAGACGGTATTTTCCAGGCGGTACTCGGCGTCACCACCATCGAAGAAATTTTCCGCGTCGTTTCTGAATAATTCGGCGGGCTTACTATAATAGGATGCTTTTTTATTACAAAGCAAAATCAAATACCGGGGAGGTCTCCGAAGGCACGATAGAGGCGCCGGATCGTTTTGCGGTGTCCCGGGAGTTGCGCAATCGCAATATGACCCCGATCTCCGTATCGGAAAAGAGCGGGCACGCTTTCGATATAAACGCTCTCTTTGACAAAGTTTTTTCTAACGTTAAAACCTCGGAGGTAATTCTGATGACCAAAAATCTGGCCGGGATGCTGCGCGCCGGGCTGTCGCTCTCTAGAGCGCTCACCGTACTCGAGAAGCAGACCAAAAATAAATCTTTTGCCAAAATACTACTCGCTCTTTCCGCGGAGATAAACTCCGGCGGAACCTTGTCCTCTGGCTTGGCCAAATTTCCACGGGTATTTTCCAAGCTCTTCGTGTCCATGACCCGCGCCGGCGAGGAATCCGGCAATCTGTCAGGCGCCCTGTCCGAGATCGGCGCAAACCTGGAGAAGGCCCACAGTCTTACCAAGAAAGTTAAAGGCGCCCTCATCTATCCCGGGGTGATATTTTCAGCGATGATTATCATCGGCATTCTTCTGTTCGCTTTTGTGGTGCCTACTTTGGCAAAAACTTTCAAGGATCTGAACGTGCCCCTGCCGGCTTCCACCAGATTTATAATTTTTCTCGGAGATTTTTTCTCCCAGCACCTTCTCCTGGCCTTCCTCATCTTGATCTTGGCGGCAGCCGGCCTGACCGCGCTTTTCCGTGCAAAGTTTATGGCCAAATACATAGATTTTGCGGTAATCCGCATACCCTTAATCGGCAATATGGCCAAAGAGCTTAATACCGCCCGCACCGCCCGTACAATGTCTTCGCTCCTCCTCTCCGGAGTATCTATCACCCGGGCTATCGAGATCACCGAAGACGTGGTCCAGAATATTTATTACAAAAAAGTCTTGCACGAAGCTATCACGGCGGTGGAAAAGGGGTCGCCTTTCTCGGAGGTATTTGTAAATAACCCCAAGCTGTATCCGGTCATGATGTCGGAGATGATCGAGGTGGGCGAGGAAACCGGCAAGCTTTCGGATATGTTGCTGCAAGTAGCCTTGTTTTATGAAGATGACATTGAGGGTAAAACCAAGAACCTCTCGACCATCATCGAGCCTTTTCTGATGATCATCATAGGCACCGGCGTGGGATTTTTTGCCGTGTCGATGATTACTCCGCTATACAGCGTGCTGAATAATATTCAGTAATTATTTAACTTCCTGCCAGGAGATTATCTGGTACTGGTCGGACGTGAGCGGGAAAGACGGCGGAGGAGCGTACAGCAAATTGGCATCATAGGTGATGTCGCGATTTACGTAGCCGGTGCCGTCTGTCCAGGCAAATCCGTATCGCTGGTACGATGCTATCATCCCGTACAACGAAATTGTATTTTGAGTCGCATAAGAACAGGATGATCCGGTGTAATGCAAACGCCCGACCTCTCCATTTTGCGCGATGAGCGCGGCATCTACAGTCAAATTATCATCACTAATCAGGCCGGCATATACATTATTTTGGCCGATTAGCCCGATCGCGTCCGTACTGTCAAAATTTGTATACAAAAGATCATTGTTTACGATTACATTTTTATAATTTGAAGGGTCGGATGGTACGGGCAGGAGAGCGGCTACTATGGTTAGCCTGGCGCCGTTTATCTGTCCGTCCACCACCACATTGTCCTGGATGAAAATTATGCCGTTATCCGGAAAAGCATAATTGCCCTGGAGAGTTTGACTGCCTACGCTGTACGTCGGCACTCCGTTTCCTGGAGCATTGCAATGGCTGGGATAGCTGGCCCAGCTTTTTATCTTATATAGGTCAAAAGTATCATTGGTTTTTAGCACTACGTGGTAGCCGACATAATTCGAACCGGCAGTGTCTCTGTAGAACCCGTCCGTCTGGGAGTCGGATTTTAGCGTGGCCAGATCGGTGGTGAATCCCGAGAAGTCTATGGTTGGCTGGCCGACTTCGCGCCCCGCGGCGAATACATCCGAATGGGAAGAGTAAGCCGTCGGATGTGCGGGGTCCTTGGGGGATTCGCAGGTATGCACGCCCCAAGCGTTGTATTTGGTGCAGGCGTCGGAATCCGTATCGGTGTAGCTGGTGGCGCCGCTTGTTATGACATTGTGCGCCAGGCCGTCAAAGCGGATACCGCCGTTTGAGTGTATGGGACCGTAAACTTCCGTGCCTTCGCCGAAGCGCATATTTTCGTTGCCGGCAAAGGCATATTTGGCGATGGAAGGTTTTGCCACTTGCTCTTGTATTTTTCTGAGCACGCCCGAATCGTTTACCGAGGAGCCGGTGGATTTTATTTTCACCAGGGTAGAGCCGAGCGAGGGCGCGGTGATATCCAGAGAGAACTGGCCTATTTGGTTGCCGTCTTTGTCATACAGTTGGTGCACATACGGCCCTGCCGCGCCGGTGCCGTCCTCATAATCGGTTGGAGAATGGGC
>DASZPN010000028.1:0-4228 GCA_035549995.1 Minisyncoccota bacterium | reverse complement strand
AGCCGGAGTAAATCAGAGCCAGGGTGATGATCGGGATTCCTATCTTTATTACTCCCTGCAGGATGTCCTTTAAAAGATCGTTCAAGCTCGTGACGTTCGGAATAGGATTGCAGATAGTGCCAGCCTGGCAACCGCCGCTTCCAGTTTGTCCTGAAAGGCCACTGCCGGTTTGGCCGCCGAGCTGGGCAAATACAATCTTTGAAGACAAAAAGAATAGGGCTATTGAGGCTAGGTAATATTTTATCTTTGCAGTCATGTTTACCCTTGAATTATACATCTTATTTAAATCCTATCCAAGAGCCGTTATAGCCCAGGAGAGAAAGTATCAGCTCCACTATCAGCCAGGCAGCCACGGCTATGGCAAAGCCCAGAGCCACGTTCCAAAACATACGCTTTGCTTTGCTCATTTTCTCGGTCGAACCCCCGGCTGTAACCAGCATAAAGCCGGCGTAGGCGAACATTATCGCGCATATAGGCAGGGAAAGATCGAAAATGATGAAGTGTAAGACGTTATTGACCAAATCCAAAAACTTGCCGAAGTCGCACGGGGTCGAGCTCTCATCGCAAGGCACCAGGCCCTGGGCCGAAACGAAGTGCAGAACCGGCAAGAGAATCAGCGCGAGCACGGCAACCGAAACGATTATTTTTGGTATTTTTTTCATGAGAATTATTTCTTCGCGGCCAAAAGCAGGCTCAACTTTGAATCGGCATCCCGCACGGCGCCCAGGGCGTCCAGGTTGTTCGAAAGCACTTGCTCGACCATATTTCTAAAAATGCCATCCGTATCGGCCGGCGAAGGGTCCAGCCAGCTCCGCGCGTACAGGGCGGACGAATAAAATACCGGATTATATTGGTCGCTCTGTTTCGCAGAGAGGAGGTCAAGACGGGCCGGCGGCATTCCAACGGCGGCGGCGTATTTCGAGGCAAAGTCACCGTTGGCCATCATATTTGCCACTGTAAATGCAGAATCATAATTCTTGGAGAAAGCCGAGACTGCTATCCCCGTCACGTGACCGAGGGTCAATTTCGCGGAGCTGCCGGTCGGCTGAGGCACCGGAGCGACCAATAGATCCTGATTCGGATTGCGGTTAACGAGAGTGCTTAGCTCGCTCGCGTACCCAAAGTAAAACGCCAAGTTCTCAGCGCTGAAATAATCTCTCGCATCCGGCAGGGAACGGTTCCAAGAATACACTTGCGACAAAGGATCCGCAAAGCTCAAGTAAAAATCAAGGGCGCTGGACGGATCGTGCGCCTTATCGGGGTCGTTCAACAAAGGGGTGTAAACTCCGTTGACCATGCCTATTATGCCGTTGCCGTTCTGCATAAACAGCGTGGCTATGATGTCCTTGGCGTGGTCCACGTTTGCGAACTGGCCGAGAGCCACCGCGCTTTGGGATATCTGCTTATTGTCGTCTTTTTGGGTCAGAGTGGGCACCAGAGATGTCAGATCCGACCAGGTGGCCGGAGGCGTAACGATGGAATTGGAATTGAGGATACTACGATTGTAATACATCATAAGGGGGTCCACGGTGAGCGGGAAAGCGTAAAATCCGGTCTGAGACAGAAATACGTTGCTCGCCGCGACAAAAGTCGAATTAAATTGAGCCTGAGAAAAGTAAGTGTAAGGTATGGTAAATATCTTATCTTTGTAATGATAAAGCAGGTCTTCGGGCATAAAAATCAGATCCGGCCCGCTGCCGGAAGCCAAAGCCTCGACGAGGTCCTGATCGAAAGTATCCGGATTCTTTTGCACATACTTGACCGTAAACTGGTCGTTAACGTTATTGAAATCAGCCAGCGCCTCTGAAAGAGGAGCCGAAGGAGCAGTGCCCCAGATCACCACCGTGCCTCCGGAGCCGGAAGTGGTCTGCTTGCCTATCTTGATAGTGCCCGAGAAAGTCAAAAGCCCGAAGACTGCCGCCACCAGGAATACTACCATTATGATGATTTGAAAATTCCCTTTCATTCCTTGGATTTATTCTCTCTCTCCTTTTCCAATATCATACCATAGTGATGCTCACCCGCATTTATCTCGCGCACCAATTTGAAACCCTTGCGCTCGAACATCTTCAAGGCCGAAGTTTTGGATACTGCACCCTTTAATTTCGAACCGAAGGCATTTTGCTCCGGAGACCAATCTATAAAAAGCAGTTTGCCGCCGGGCTTGAGTATGCGCTTGGCCTCTTCGATAAAGCGGTCTTTGTTCTCCACCTGGAAAAGCACGTTTGAAGCGATGGCCGCATCCACCAACTCGGAGGCTAGCTTTGTTCCGCCCGGCCGTTCGACATCGCCCCAAAGACACTCAAGATTGCGGCACTTTTGGGAAAGCGCCTTGTTCTTGATCTCGGCCAGAAAATCCTTCTGGATTTCCACGGCATACACCTTGCCCCTAAGGAGAAGCGGTGCAATCAGGAGAGAATAAAATCCGGTTCCCGCGCCAAGATCCGCCACTATCATATCCTCGCGAATGCCGAAAGCCCTTAGATTTTTTTCCGGATCGGTAAACATTCCACAATTATACAACGCCCCGCGGTATCCGCCTAGCTTAGATGCAGGCGAGCGACGCGATGCCGTCCCCCGCCCGCAAGCGCATAATGCTGACCCCCTGAGTCTGCCGGCCGAAGGAAGAAATATCCTTGAGCGCAGTACGAATCACCTGCCCTTTCTTGGACATCGCAATAAGTTCCTGTTCATCTCCGGAAAGCACCCGGGCCACGATAAGCTTGCCGGTCTTGGGCGTAATTTTGGCTGTTTTGATGCCGGAGCCGCCACGCTTTTGCGTCTTGTACTCCTTGAGCGCGGTTTTCTTGCCGAGGCCGTTCGCGCTCATAGTGAGGAAGAAACCGTCCTTTTTGTCTTTTTTGATAACATCCACGCTCATAACTTCGTCGCCCTTGCCGAGCTTGATGCCGCGCACTCCACCCGCCGTCCGGCCCATCTCGCGAATGTCGGACTCTTTGAAACGGATGGATTGCCCGTTCGCGGTTGCAATCATAACTTCATCTCCTTTCTCGGTGATAAGAGCGGAAACCAGGCTGTCGCCCTTGTCCAGGCGGATGGCAATGATGCCGCTCCGGCGCACATCCTTGAAGCTCTCCGCGGACATTTTCTTGGCCGTGCCGTTTTGGGTCACCAGCATAAGCGAAACCGGCGCGTTCTTTGCCGCTTTGGGCATCGCTAGGATCGAACTCACTTTTTCCTCGCCGGAGAGAGCCAGGAAATTCATAATAGATTTACCCTTAGTAGCGCGGCGGCCCTCCGGAATATCGTACATTTTTATCTGGTAGGCCTTGCCCATATTGGTGAAGAATAGGAGATCGCTGTGGGTCGAGCCGGAAACGAGCATGGTTACAAAGTCCTCTTCTTTGGTTTCAAGATCGATCACGCCCACGCCCCCGCGTTTTTGCGCGCGGTACTCGGAAGGGTCGGTGCGCTTGACGTAACCGCCCTGGGTGAAGACCAGCATAGTTTCTTTGTCGGGAATCAGGTCTTCGTCGTTGATTTCTTTGACGTCGCCTTTGACTATCTTGGTCCGGCGTTCGTCCTGATATTTTTCTTTGATTTCTTTGAGTTCGTCGGAGATAACTTTGAGCATTTTTTTCGGGCTGGCCAGAAGTTCTTTCATCGCGGCGATGAATTTTTGCTTCTCGGCGAGCTCGTCTTCCACTGCCTTGCGCTCCAGGGCGGCCAGCTTGGCAAGCTTCATTTCGAGGATGGCCGCGGCCTGCAGGTCGCTGAACTTGAATTCCTTCATCAGGTTCACCTTGGCGAGCTGGGCGTTTTTGGAGCCGCGTATTACGGAAATTATCCTGTCGATTTTATCCAGGGCTTTTTTCAAGCCGAGGAGAATATGCTCGCGCTCCTCCGCCCGGCGCAGATCGTAAGTGGAGCGGCGCTTGACCACTTCCCTCCTGTGGGCGACAAATTCGGCCAGGATGGATTTGAGGGAGAGGGTCTGCGGCACGCCGTCGGACAGAGCCACCAGGTTGAAATTGAAATTGGATTCGAGCTGGGTGTTTTTGTAAATATAATTCAAAACTTTTTCCGGATGAGCGGTGGACTTTAGGTCGATAACTATCCGGATGTCTTTGGTGGATTCGTCGCGCAAGCCTTTGATGCCCTCGAGCTTCTTTTCCTGCACCAGCTCCGCGATGGAAGTGATGAGGTTCGCTTTGTTCACGCGATACGGAATGGAAGTAATAATTATTTGCGAACCATTCTTTTCGTC
>DASZPN010000027.1:0-13389 GCA_035549995.1 Minisyncoccota bacterium | reverse complement strand
GAGCATATGTTCAATGCCGGGGCGCACTACGGGTATTCCAAGACCAGGCGGCACCCCTCGGTCTCCCCTTTCATATACGCCACTAAGAACCGGACCGACATCATAAACCTGGAGGAAACCAGTGTGATGCTGTCCCGGGCTATGGAATTTGCCAAAGAACTCGGCCAGAAAGGCAAGGTGGTGCTTTTCGTCGGTTCCAAAGCCGAAGCGCGGGAAACCGTACGCGAGGCCGCGGAATCCGCCGGAATGCCTTATGTTACCGAGCGATGGATCGGCGGAACTATCTCCAACTTCCCGGAAATCAAAAAGCGGATCGCAGAGCTTGAGAATTATCAAAAAGAAAACAAGGAAGGAACCCTGGATAGATACACCAAAAAGGAACGCATGATGATGGCCAAGAAAATGGAGCGTCTGGCCCGATACTACACGGGTCTCCTCTCCCTCAAGAAGATTCCGGATGCGCTTTATATCGTGGACGCAAAGAAAGAGAGCATCGCCCTCACCGAAGCCCGCAAGTCCGGCGTGCCCGTCATCGCCCTGGTGAACTCCGATACTAATATCAAAAAAGTGGATTACCCCGTACTTTCAAACGACGCGGGTATTCCCTCTATAAAATTCTTCACAAAGCAAATTATCGACGCCTACAAGTCCGGCGCTATGTCCGCCCAGACAAAAGAATAATCCTCAAGCAGTATGCCAGTCACAGTTACAACCGAAATGGTGAAGGAACTTCGAGACGCTACCGGCATCTCGGTGATGCAGTGCCGCAAAGCACTGGAGGAAGCCGAAGGCGACCGGGAAAAAGCCCTCGCTATTTTAAAGAAGCAAAGCTCCGATATAGCCGCCAAGAAATCCGGCCGCGAAGCCAAGGACGGAGCGGTGATGGTAAAAATGGAAGGCAATAAAGCCGCGCTGGTAGCCCTCAACTGCGAAACCGACTTCGTCTCCAAGAACGAAGACTTCCTTTCCCTTCTGCGCGCGCTCACGGACGAGGCCTTTGGAGAGGGCATCGAAAAAATGAAAGCGGATGCCAAGGAGAAAATCGACCAGGTGATTCAGAAAACCGGCGAGAACATAGGTCTGGCCGAAGCTTACCTGGTGGAAGGACAAACTATGGGCAACTACGTGCACAACGGCAAAAAGGCGGTGATCGTCTCGCTCCAGGGCGGAACGCCCGAGTTGGCCCGGGAAGTGGCGATGCACGTGGCAGCAATGAACCCGGAATACATCACCTCTCTGGACGTGGATGACACCGCCAGAAAAACTATGACCGAAATCTTTGAAAAAGAAGTGGCCAGCGTGGACAAGCCGGCCGACATCAAGAAAAAGATGCTGGAAGGCAAGCTTGCGACCTACTTCAAAGAGAAAACGTTGCTGGATCAGCCTTTCATAAAGAATCCGGACCAAAGCGTGGGCCAGCTGCTTGCCTCCGGCAAAGCCACCATCAAAGAAATCAAGCGTTATTCCATTTAGTTAAAAACTTATGCATATCTCTCTCATCATATTCTTTGCCGCCCTCCTCGGAATAATGGTGATGATCGGCAGAAAAGTCTGGCAGTTGCGGACCGTGCCCCCTCACAGAATAGAAAGATTTACTTTTGAAGTACCCGATGCGGAGCAGCTCAAGTCCGCCGGCGTGCGTCACCTGAGGAGGGGCAGCTACGCCCTTCTCGTAATCATACTGCGGGCCTACGTGCGCTCCTCGAACGCTATCCGGGAAAACGGCCGCCGGCTCGCGCAAAAAGTGAAAGCCAAGCTAGCCAGAAAGAACAAAAACGGAGACGCTCCGGCGGAAGAGCACGAAGTGTCCAAGTTCCTCAAAATGATGTCCGAGTACAAGCGCAAGCTCGGACATATCACAAAGCGCATCAAGGAAGAAGAAAACGGCAAGCGCTAACGCCGCCTTAGCTCAGTTGGTAGAGCAACGCTTTTGTAAAGCGAAGGTCCTCGGTTCGAATCCGAGAGGCGGCTCAATTATTTGGTGGATGATTTGGCGTTCTTTTGATCTGCCGGCACGGCGGCGGGCGGGCTGTTTGTTTCCTCCAGCTTGAAGGAATCCTGCACCGCCGAGTCCAATTCCTCTATAGGGTGAAAACCGGTGAGCACGTTGTCGTCAATCACCAGGGCCGGCAAGGCCGTGTCCTTGATTTTATATATCTGTATCATCGCCTGCACTGCGGACAAGTCCGTGCTGTAATCGAAAGAATAGACCCGCAGCTCCGGGTACCTGTCCCTCAAGGCGGAAAGCACTGTGGATTCTTTCTCGCACTCGCTGCAGTTTTCGGCGGTGGTGTAGAAATACAGTATGAAAGCGGCTTTGGTCTTGCAACGTTCGGACATTTGTTTCTGCAGGAGATAATCCTTGATTTCGAGCAGGGCGTAGTAATTTTTCAGATAAGAAACTTCCTCAGTCATTCCGATGTTTTGTTCGCCCCAGTCCAGTTTTTGGCCCAAGTCATTGAGTTCGCTCGCGAGCACCGAATCGGAAATGTTTTTGCAAGACAGCTCGGACAAGAGCGAATATTGCGTCTCGGAAGAAAGAACGTCCACAGAGATCTTGTCCTGGATAGCCTTGAGCTGGTCCACTTTTTTGTTGCTAAAATAATTCGACAGGAAGCCGGCTGTGCCGAACAAGCACACAGTAATCAGAAGTACGATCAAATATTTTTTCCAGTCGACGTGATTGTTCGGATTCATAGATTTACCGCCAATTCGGCTTGCGGGAAACTGCGGTGGCATAAATAGCCTTCATCAGCCAAAACGGAGCTATCACCGTGAAGATTGAGAAGAAGTAAATCATATCCAGAGACACTCCCCACTTGCCGCTCGCCATGCGGTAGCCGACCAAAACGGAAAATATAACCAGGGCATATAAAAATATAGTTATAAAAAGAAGCGAGTGGGTGTTGAAAAAGAATAAATCCAGATGAGCGCGGTGAGGAAACTGAAGCCCGACCAGTCGAAACTCTGTGACCTTGGAATAAATAAAGCTGAAGAAATTGTATATAAGCCTACCGAAAATAAAACTGGTGGTGAAAATTGCGATGACCCCGGCGGGCACGGTAAACATCGAGAAGTATCCGTATTTTTTCCGGAAGAGAATGTTGCGATAATCGATGCTGTTGTTGATAAAGCCGTAGATCCAGCGCAGGCGCTGGCGATAGAGCTTCTTCACTGTCTTGGGAGTATTGGTATACACGTACGCATCGTTGCACTGTTCTATGCGGTAATGATGCTTTTGCATCCGGAAGGCTATCTCCATATCTTCGGTGTTGTGAGCCGAGCGATAGGGACCGAGGTCGTCAAAAACTTTTTTACGAAACACGGTCAGAGGGCCCGGGGTAACGTGTATCCCGCTCATAAAGCCGAGCATCTTCTTGGCATAAACGGACATAAAGTATTCGGCTTTCTGCGCCTTCTGGATTATGCTCTTTGGATTGGTCACTATGATGGAAGGCGCGACCGCCATAATACCGGGATCATTTTCAAAATAACTCATCAGGCGCACCAGAGACTCCGGATCGGCAAAAGAATCCGCGTCCAGGCAAGCCGAGAATTCCGTCTTTACGTGAGCCAGGCCCAAATTGAGAGCCGTGTGCTTGCCGCCGTTTTCCTTATGAAAAATTTTGACATTAGAGCAAGATTCGTACTCTTTCATAATCGCCCAAGTATTGTCGGTCGAGCCGTCGTCAATCAAAAAAATCTCCAGTTTGTCCTGGGGATAGTTCAGCTTGAGCAGGGATTCCACTGTGCCGCGAAGAGTTTTCTCTTCATTCCAGCATGGTACGATAACTGTTACGCCGGGATAGTTTGAGAGGGACACCTTGCCAGTCCGGATGACTATTTTATTCCTGTTTTCCAGAAATGTGACCAGGAAAAATACCTCCACGTAGACGGCTAAAAAGCTGATTATATAGAATGCAATTTCGGAAAATGTCATATTTATTCCTTGCTTACGATAATATCATTTGGGCGAAGATATGCAAAGCCCCTCCCGGGCCACGGCCCGGGAGGGGCTTTTTCATAAAAAATCCGAATTACATCTTGCCCTGACCGCCCTGCATGCCTCCGCCCATGCTGCCGCCCGCCATCTTGTCGTCCGTGCAGACACATTCATGGTGCTTGCCTTTCTTGCAGCCGCCAAAGAGCCAGATGACGCCGGCCACGCCTACCAAGAGGTAGATGATGGCTTCGAGCGTCATGGAGAAGCCAAAGATCAGGTGAACCAGGTTCCAGTTGGCGCCGCCAAAGAGCCAGCCCAAACCGACCAAACCCCAGTTTATGCCGCCGATGATGAGGAGCCATTTGAAGAGCATCGTCCAGCCGTGACCCTTACACTTGCAATTCTTAGAAGTGCAACACATAAAAATTTTGTCTCGAGCTTCGCTTCCTTTGATAGAATACTAGCTGAGATAACTTAGTTTGTAAATTTTACCGGACGGACGACCCTATTCCCGCCGGATGTTTTGTAAAACGCACTTTACACATTATACCACGCTTCCCAGGCAGGGCGGTAAATGCTAGAATGTGGATTATGCAAAACAACGCACCGAAGCAGATAGCCGGTTCCATACTCCTGGCAGCCCTCATCGTCGCCGGAGCCATATTATTAAAGGATAAAACTCCGAATCAAAACGCCGGGCCGGTAGCGGTCCAGGGCGCGGGAACCAATACACAGGCTGCTCCCGCCCCCGCAGCCGCGGGCACGTCTTTTGCGCCTATCGCCGCCGCGGACCATACTTTAGGCAATCCCAACGCGAAGGTGGCTGTGGTTATGTATGAAGACTTTCAGTGCCCCTTCTGCGGAAGATTTTTTAGCGACTCGGAAAAAGTTATGCGGGACAATTACGTGACCCCCGGCAAAGTGCTTCTGGTCTACCGGCATTATGCATTTCTCGGCCCGGAATCCACCCACGCGGCGGAAGCCTCTGAGTGCGCGGCGGAGCAGGGCAAGTTCTGGCAGTATCACGACTACCTCTTCTCTCATCAAAACGGCGAAAACAAGGGCGCCTTTGCGGACGCAAATCTAGAAGCTTTTGCCGGCACGCTCGGACTCGACACCTCCGCCTTTGACAGCTGCTTTAATTCTGACAAATATGCGAACTTAGTAGACGCCGACAAATCCGGCGGTAGCCAAGCCGGCGTGCAGGGCACGCCCAAGGGCTTTATACTCGTGAACGGCAAAGTGGTGGACACCATCGACGGCGCCCAGCCTTCCTCCGTGGTCACCCAAAAACTCGACGCTGTGCTGGCGGAGTAAAAAATAAACTAATCGAAATAATTCTTCAGCCGGGCGATTTTTTCGTTCTGGCGGAGCTTGTCGTGGACTTTGGCTTCAATTTGGCGGATGCGTTCGCGGGTCACGCCGAATTCCTCCCCCACCCGCTCCAAGGTGTGCTGGATGCCGTCGTTCAGACCGTAGCGCATCTCCAAAATTTTTCTTTCTTTGGGATTGAGCTCGTCCAGGACGCTCTTGATTTGGTCGGAAAGGATGCGGCGGGATGATTCCTGATCCGGGCGGAGAATTTTGTCGTCCGGAATAAAGTTCTCGAGAGTGGACTTGTCGTCGTCGTCGCCGACCGGCTGCTCCAGCGAAATAGTCTCCTGGGAAATATTTTCTATGGTATGAATTTTTTCCACCGGAATGCCCATCTCGGTGGCGATTTCCTCCGCCAGAGGCTCGCGGCCGAGGTCCTGGGAAAGCCGGCGGTGTATCTGCTTGTATTTGGAAATCGTCTCCACCATATGCACCGGAATACGGATGGTGCGGCTCTGGTCCGCCAGGGCGCGGGTGATGGATTGGCGGATCCACCAGGTGGCGTAAGTCGAGAACTTATAACCCTTGGTCCAATCGAATTTTTCAACCGCCTTGAAAAGACCTAGATTTCCTTCCTGAATCAGGTCTAGAAGAGTCAGGTTCGCGCTGCGGCCCACGTACTTTTTGGCGATAGATACCACCAAGCGCAGGTTCGCCCGGGCCAAGAGGTTCTTGGCTTCGGTATCCCCTTTCTCGATGCGCTTAGCCAGCTCGCGCTCCTCGCTCGCGTGGATCAAGGGGTACTGGCCGATTTCTTTGAGATACATCTGAATGGAATCGTGGATGGGCGACTTGTTCAGATCTTTGTCGGAAAGCTCGGTGTCCAGGTTGAGCAGATTGCCGCCCTCCAAGACATCGATGCCGGCCGCGGAGAATTTTTCGTACAGCTCGTCCAGGAACATTATGTTGTTCTCGATATCCGGAAAAGTTTTCAGGATTTCATCGTAGGTGATGAATCCGCGTTTGCGCCCCTTCTCTACCAATTCGTCCGCGATGCGCGCCAGGCGTTCGCTCTTCTTTTCGGAAGAACTTAACTTCTTTTCTTTCTTGGCGGCTTTCTTGACCGGCTTTTTGGCTTTGGCCGGTTTTTTGGCGGGCTTGCGCTTCTGGACCTTTATTTTCTTTTTGGCAATGTTTTTTTTCTTCATATTAAAATTATCTTACTTGGAGCGACCGCTTTTAATGACTTGTATCTTTGCATTCAAATCGTTGATTTCTTTCAAAATGTTCATCGAGGCGGATTTGTCTCCCCCGCCCTCGGCTGCCGCGAGCTCGCGCATTTTTACGAACAATTTTTCTTTCAGACACTCTTCTTCCAGGTTCTGGAGGAGCTCCCTGGCTTCGGAATCCAAGTTTTCGGCTCCTCCGTAGAAAACCTCCGCCTCGAATATCAGGTCCTCCTTTGCCGGGGCGGCCTCTTCCAGCATCTTAGCAGATTCCAGGCCTAAAATGGAAGCGAGAGAACCGAGCAGCTCTTCGGACTTCTTTTTACCCTCGGAAGAACGCTCCAGGAAAAGCGCGATGCCGAGGAGCCGGCGGCGGATGTAATCCTTGCGAAATATCTCCTGTTTTTCTTCCGCAACCTCCTCTATCTCCCTGCGCTCGGCGCTGGATTCCCTCTCCGCCTTTGCCAAGTCTTCCGCCAGCGCGCTTTCCGGAACACCGGCGGCGTTGCTGATTTTTTTCAGAAAATGCGCGCGCTCGATGGCGCTATCCACCGAGGCTACATAAGGCAAAAGCTGTTCCCGTATTTCCCGGCCGGCTTTTCTCTGGTCGCCGCCGGAATTTTTCATTATTTTTTCCAGCAGAAATTCGATGATGTGCTTGGATTCGCGGATGGCGGCGCGCCAGGCATCCGCACCCTCTTTGGAAATCATATCCGCGGGGTCCACGCCGTCCGGAAGATTCGCCGCTTTCACATCCATGCCGAGGGAAAGCGCGATTTTAGCGGCCCGCCCGGCCGCTTTGATACCGGCTTTGTCCGCGTCATAGGCCAGTACTATGTTGCCGGTGAGCCGGCGTACCAGACCGAGATTGGAAACCACATTTTCCCGCGAGAGGGTGGAGTCCGAGAGCGCCGTACCGGAAGACGCCACAGTATTCCGGAAGCCCGCCTGGTGCGACAGCAATAAATCCATCTGCCCCTCCACCAATATCGCAAAATTATTTTTTCGGATAGAGTCCTTGGCGCGGTCCAGGCCGTACAGAACGGAAGACTTGCTGAAAATCGGCGTGTCGGGGCTGTTCAGGTACTTGGCGTTGGCCGGATTTTCGGCCGCCGGGCCGAAAATCCGGCCCGAGAACGCTATTACTCTGCCGCTCGAGTCCGCAATCGGAAACATTATCCGGCTGCGGAAACGGTCGTAAAATCTTTCGCCTGCCTGGGGCTTTTCGGATTTTTTGATGAGCCCGGCCCGCTCGATTTCGGTATCCGCAAACCCCTTGGATTTTAGATGCGCGTAAAGAGAGCGCCAATCGTCCCGGGCCCAGCCCACCCGGAAATCCCGGATAGTTTTTTCTTCCAGGCCCCGGTCTGCGAGATATTTGAGAGCCGCGGCTTCCTCCCGGAGAGCATCCGCGAAATAATCCGCGGCTTCAGCCATCACCCGATAAAGGCGCTCTTTTTCACTCTCTTCCCTGGGGTTGTAATCGGCTAGGGTTACCCCGGCACGGTCCGCCAGCATCTTTAGCGCACCGCGAAAATCCAGACCCTCGAATTCTTCCACAAAGCTGAAGATATCCCCTTTGGCTCCGCAGCCGAAACAGTAAAAGCTGCCGCGCGCGGGCGAGACAAAGAACGAAGGCGTCTTTTCATTGTGAAAGGGGCAGCGCGCTTTCAGGTTTGCACCAGCTTTTTCCAACTTTATATACGAAGAGACGACGTCCGTTATCGATAGCCTCTCCTTGATTTGTTCTACTGGAGAGTTCATTGTTTTTTGTATTATACCTCGGGAACGCCGGGAGTCCTGTCGCTAAAGCCGGTGCCTGCCGGAATCAGCCGGCCGATGATGACATTTTCTTTCAGTCCGCGAAGCGAATCTATGCCGCCTTTGACGGCATTCTCGATGAGCACGCGGTTGGTATTTTGGAAGGAAGCCGCCGATAGCCAGCTCTTGGTGCGAAGCGAAACCTCGGTGATGCCTAGAGCAATGATCTCGGCCTTGGCTTCCTTGGCGCCGAGTTTCTTCACGCGCTCGTTTTCTTCAATGAGCGCGGTATTTTCCACGATGTCGCCGATGGAGAAATTGGTTTCGCCTGCATCCTTGATCTTGCGCCTGGAAAACATCTGGCGGATTATGATTTCGGTGTGCTTGCGGGAAATCGAAGCGCTCTGCAATTCATAGACCTTGTTGATTTCTCGGATTATGTATTCCTCCACCATTTCCTTGCCGCCAAACTGGAAGATCGCGGTGATGTCGGCCGAGCCGTCGGTCAGGAGCTCGCCCTTTTTGACCTTGTCGCCGACTTTTACTATCGGCATGCGTCGGAACGGCAAGGAGTACTCCATCTCATTCTTCTTGCCGTCGTTTTTGGAGTCCGACAGCACTTTGATGGTCTTTTCTTTTTCGTCCTTGTCTTTGACTTCGATGACTTCCCCGTCCGTTTCGGATACTACAGCGGCATTCTTCGGGATCCTGCGCTCAAAAATTTCCTCGACGCGCGGCAGACCGGTGGTGATGTCCGTACCGGCTACGCCTCCTGCGTGAAAAGTTCGGAGGGTAAGCTGAGTGCCCGGCTCGCCGATGGCCTGCGCCGCGATGATACCCACCGCTTCGCCTTTGTTCACCAGATGGTTGCGGCCGAGATCCAATCCGTAGCACATCTGGCAGAGACCGTGAACAGTCTCGCAAGTGAGCGGCGAACGCACGAAAACTTCGGTGAAACCCGCGCCCTCGATAGCCTGGGCATCTTCCTTGGTTACCAGAAAGCCCCGCTTGTACATAACTTTGCCATCCGAGTCCTTGAGATCGGCAGCCAGCACGCGCCCGCTGATATTCTTGGCCAGGCTGATTTCGATGCCTGATATATTTTCCTTGGTAACTATTTTGCCGGCTTTGGTGCCGCAATCCTCTTCGGTTATGACCACGTCCTGGGCCACGTCCACCAAGCGGCGGGTCAGGTAGCCGGCCTTGGCGGTGTTGAGCGCGGTGTCGGATGCGCCCTTGCGCGCACCGTGAGTGGTGATGAAGTATTCGATCGGCGAGAGACCTTCATCGTAGCAAGGTATAACCGGAAATTCCAAAGTCTTGCCCTGGTTATTTTGAATGAGGCCTTTCATACCGGTCATCTGGGTGAGCTGGCCGATCGATCCGCGGGCACCGGAGGTGAAGAGATCGTAAGTGGAACCCTTGTAATCCAGAGTTTTCGGCAGAATTTTTTCAAGTTCTTTTTTGGCGTGAGTCCAGATGCCGATAACTTTCTGATAACGTTCCTCTTCGGACAGGAGGCCTTCGCTCCATTGAGCCACGACTTCCGCTTCCTGTTTGCGGCCCTCTTCTACTATAGCTTTCTTTTCCTCGGGCACGCGTATGTTGTCAAAACCCCAGGTGATTCCGGAAATCGTGGAGTATCTAAAGCCGAACTGCTTTATCTTGTCCAAAATAGGCGGAGTGGCATCCACGCCGTAATGCTTGATTAGCTCGTCCACCAGAGCCGAAAGGCGCTTCTGGGTCATCTCATCGTTCACGTAGGCGAAATCATCCGGCAGGATTGAATTGAAAAGGAGCCTGCCGACTGAAGTCTCGAACGTGGTACCTTCGAATCTCTTGTACTTGTGCTTATTGGTGCCCAGAACTTTGATCTTGGCCCGCAAGGAAACCACGCCGTAATCATAGGCAGTCATGGCCATATTGGGACTCGAGAAGTATTTGCCCTCGCCGATTTCACCCGGTATGTATTTGGTCATCCAGAAAGAGCCGAGCACCATGTCCTTGGACGGATGCACGATCGGATCGCCGTTTTGCGGTTTCAAGAGGTTCTTGTTTGCGGCCATAAGTTCGCGGGCCTCGCTCTGGGCTTCGTCTGAGAGCGGCACATACACAGCCATCTGGTCGCCGTCGAAGTCCGCGTTGAAAGCCTGGCAGACCAAGGGGTGCACCTGAACGGCGTTGCCCTCGATAAGAATCGGATTGAAAGCCTGGATGCCGAGGCGGTGCAGAGTCGGCGCGCGGTTCAACATCACGTATTTGCCCTGGATCACTTCTTCGAGCATCGCCCAGACTTCCGGAGTGCGCTCTTCGATTAGCTTGTTGGCCCCGCGGATGTTGAAAGCCAGTTCGTCGGCCAAAATTCTGGAAATTACGAACGGACGGAAAAGTTCCAGAGCCATATGCTTGGGCAACCCGCACTGATTCAGGTGCAGCTGCGGACCCACCACGATCACGGAACGGCCGGAGTAGTCCACGCGCTTGCCGAGGAGATTCTGGCGAAAGAGGCCCTGCTTGGACTTCAAGTTGTCGGAGAGGGATTTGAGCGGGCGCTTTTGCGACTGGCTCATCGCAGCACTGTCATTTTGCTTGGCGATAGAGTTGTCGATCAGAGCATCCACGGCTTCCTGGATAATTCTTTTTTCGTTGCGCAGAATCACGTCCGGCGCGTTGATCTCCTTGAGCTTCTTCAAGCGGTTGTTGCGGTTGATTACGCGGCGGTACAGGTCGTTCAGGTCGCTGGTCGCGTGACGGCCGCCGTCGAGCGCCACCATGGGCCGGAGGACCGGCGGGATGACCGGAATCACAGTGAGGAACATCCACTCCGGGCGGATATTGGCATAAGTCATGGCCCGGATGAGCGAGAGGCGCTTCTGGAGCTTTTCTTTTTCTACTGTACTGGCCTTTTCCAGCATCGCTTCGGTGAGCTTCTTCAGCTTGCCGAGGTCAAGATTTTTGAAAATGGAGTATATGGCTTCCGCGCCGATCGAGGCCTCGAAGCAAGTGCCGTATTTGAGAGAGTAATGATGGAAGGAGATTTCATTCAGCACTTTGCCTTCATAAATTTCCGCGATCTCTTTTTTGGTATTGGATAGAAGGGTCTTCAGCTTCTCCTTGGTATCGTCGTCCGCCGCGGTTTTCAATTTGGTCTTATATTCTTTTTCCAGCGAAGAAATGAGCGCTTCTTTTTCCTCTTCGTGAACCTTCACGATCATATAGCCCGCAAAGTAGATGACTTTTTCCAAGTCGGATACGGGTATGTTTAGCAAAGTGCTCATCCGGGA
The DNA here is from genome assembly GCA_035549995.1 of Minisyncoccota bacterium. Lineage (GTDB taxonomy): Bacteria > Patescibacteriota > Minisyncoccia > Phycocordibacterales > UBA9973 > UBA9973. The sequence continues at coordinate 1,861 of DASZPN010000027.1, read as the reverse complement.
AGGCACGCCGCGCAGGAACCAGATGTGCGCCACCGGAGTAGCGAGCTCGATGTGGCCCATCCGCTCGCGTCGCACGATGGAACGGGTGACTTCCACGCCGCATTTCTCGCAGATGATGTCTTTGTAGCGGATCCGGCGGTATTTCCCGCAGTAGCACTCGTAGTCTTTTTCCGGACCGAATATTTTTTCGTCGAAAAGGCCTCCGCGCTCGCTCCTGCCGGTGCGGTAGTTGATGGTCTCCGGCTTGGTCACTTCGCCGTAGGACCACTCCTTGATCTGTTCGGGCGATGCGAGCTTGAGGGTAATGTAATCAAAGTCTGTTATGTTTAAAGTTTTCATATGGGTTGTGGTGAATTATTTCTTAATTATTCTCTTCCGATTCCTTGCCGGAATATTTCTTGAGATTGACGTCGAGCGCCAAGCCCCGCAGATAGTTCAGCATCACATTGAAAGATGCCGGCGAATTGGGAGACTTGATCGGCTCGTTCTTGATAATGGAATCGAACGTCTGCGACCGACCCATAATATCGTCAGACTTTATGGTAAGCATTTCGCGCAAAGTATAAGCTGCGCCGTAGCCTTCGAGCGCCCAGACTTCCATTTCTCCGAAGCGCTGGCCGCCGCCCTGCGCCTTGCCGCCCAAGGGCTGCTGGGTAATCAAAGAGTACGGACCGATGGAGCGCATATGTATCTTGTCCTCCACCATATGGTGCAGTTTCAAGACATACATATAGCCCACGGCCACGTCCTGCTCGTAAGGCTCGCCCGTGCGGCCGTCGTATAGTTTGAGCTTGCCGCTCTCCGGCAATCCGGCTTTCTTGAGCTCCTCCCTGATCTCTTCGTGGCTTGCGCCGAGGAAAGGAGGCACGATGGCCTGGTAGCCGAGCGAGTTCGCGGCCATTCCCAGATGCATTTCCAAAATCTGGCCCAGGTTCATACGAGAAGGCACGCCCAGGGGCGAAAGTATGATATCAATCGGGGTACCATCCGCGGCGTAGGGCATATCTTCTTCCGGCAGAATCGTGGAGATCACGCCCTTGTTGCCGTGCCGGCCGGAGAGCTTATCGCCCACGGAAATATTTCGGATCTGCGCGACTTCAATGACTATTTTCTTGATGATGCCGGCCTCGAGTGTATGGCCCAGATCGCGGGAGAAAACTTTTACGCCGATGATCCTGCCGCGCTTGCCGTGCTCCATGCGGAGGCTGGTATCCTTCACGTCGCGGGCCTTCTCCGCAAAGATAGAGCGAAGCAGGCGTTCCTCCGGAGTTAGTTCCGTTTCGCCTTTGGGAGTGATCTTGCCTACCAGTATGTCGTTTTCCCGGACTTCCGCGCCGATGCGCACCACGCCGTCCTCATCCAGGTCTTTCAATTTGAATTCGCCGACGTTCGGGATGTCGCGGGTAGTGACTTCCGGGCCGAGCTTGGTGTCGCGCACGGTACAGGTAAATTCTTCGACATAGATTGAAGTCAGTTTGGAATTTTTTACCAATCGCTCGGAAACTATGATGGCGTCCTCGTAGTTCGCGCCGCTCCAGGACAGGAAGGCTACAAAGATATTCTGGCCGAGAGCTATCTGCCCGCCCACGGTCGAGGAAGTGTCCGCCAGAACGTCGCCCTTCTTGACCTTGTCGCCGACGGATACCGACGGGCGCTGATGGAATACGGAAAAGTTGTTATTGCGGAGAAAGTTTACCAAGGGATAGGTGTACTCGTTCTTGCCCTTCACTATGATTTGCTTGGCATCGACATAAGAGACCACGCCGTCTTCTTTGGACAAGAACAGCCGGCCGGAATCCCGGGCGGCGGATTCTTCCACGCCGGTGGAAACCAGCGGAACTTCCGGCTGGAGACAGGGCAC
>DASZPN010000026.1:0-8298 GCA_035549995.1 Minisyncoccota bacterium | reverse complement strand
GTTAAAACTATGGTGCCCAGAGTTATTTTGCCTAGGTACCAGAGCTTTACGCTTACAAATATCACTGAAACCTGAAGAATCGCCATAAGGAGGGCTTGCATCGCGTTCTGAAGATTGCCAAAATACCAGTCCGTCCTGCGTTTCTGCTCTTCATCAGCAGTCACAGATTGAAAACCCTCTTCTTCCCTATGCCGGCTACTGAAAATCTTGATATTCATTATGTTTAGAATGGCATCCGCCAGGCGGGCTGTCACTCGGGAATCAGCCTCGGCCTCCAAAATATCGTAGCGAATTTTTCTTCTGATAAAGAGAAGGGTAACGACTATGTACAGAATGGCCCAGAAAAGGAATATATAAGCCAATAAATGATTGACAAAGAAAAGTACTATAAAGATACCGATGAGAGTCACTAGGGAAAACCAAACTTGGAAACTTATGACATCGGCAAAATTTTCGAAAGATTTGGTGAACCTTTTGGCCTTGGCTACAATACTGCCGGAGAAATTGTTAGAAAAAAAAGTGTAAGAGTGCCCCATCAGCATACGAAAAGTAAAGTCGTGCAGTCTTTTCATCACCTTGCTTTGGAAATAAGAGTTGGCATAATCCCCGGCCCGGTAACTGACATAGTGAATGACAACCGCTCCAATGATGAGCATAATCAAATACATCGCCCTGCTTAGTATTACTTCCCTCGGCAACCCCGAAGAGAGCGCGTCTATTATTTCCTTATACAAATATGGTTTGAGGATGCTGTCGAAAATTATTCCAATCAAATAGCCTAAAAACACCAGCGCGCCGGAGAGCCAGTATTTTTTAATATGGGGCCAAAGATACCTGAATATTCGGGAAAGCGAAAACATTGCCTTATCTTAGCAGAAAAGCCTTTTTTTCTAAAGGTTTTCCTCCGCCGAGGTGACCACGCGGGTACGCCAAAATTTGGTGTGGAGCACTTTAAAGAGAGCTATGAGTTCTTCGTTCTTCAAGAGATACAAGACCAATACCCCCGCCGCGATGCCGGCTATGCCGGAGATAAAGCCCTGGAAGAAGACTCCCCAGAAAGTGGTCAGGCCGAAAATCGGCGAGAGGATGTTGAGCCCGGCGTAGGCCACTATGCCGATAAAGAACGAGGCGCCGAGGCTCTGGAAAAATGTCTTTGCAATGAAAGGCTCGCCGTGCATAAAATCCCTTTTGACGAAAATCCAGTGCAGGAGGAAATTTATGAAGGTGCCCACCGAGTATGCCAGAGGCAGACAGATGACCTCTGTGCCGGAAAGGTCCGAGATGCGCAGAAGCGACTCCAGGAAGTACCGGAAGCCGGCTACGTGTTCAAAAAGATGCGTGAACACGTACGACAAAATTATTATCAGTATGGAACAGAGCATATTTATGATAAGCGGCTGTCTGGTTTGCCCGTTGGCATAGTAAGCCCGGGACAGAAGCGAAATCATACTTTGGGCTAAAATAGATAAGGCAAAGACCGCGAGCGATGCCGCCACCAGGCGGGTGTTGTCCCAGGAAAACGAGCCGGAGCCGAGTATCACGCGCACTATCTGCGCGCGGAGCACCACAAAGAGAAACATCACCGGCAGGGACCAAAACACGATGGCCCGGCCGGTCAGGCGGAGATTCTTCCTAAATTCTTCAGGCTTGCCCATAGACATAGCCTTGGCCAAGGCCGGAAAGGCCGCCACTGCGTAAGATACCCCGATGATATTGAGCGGTACTGTCTGTAAATTATATGCAAAGTTGAAAATGGAAATCGAACCGGCCTTGAGGTAGGAAGCCAGCGCTATGATACAGATAAGCGCGATGTTATTGAAGGCCAATCCCAGAGTCCGAGGGAAAGATATTATGACGGCCTGCCGGATATCTTTGAAATTTATATGCAAAGAAAACCTCGGCGTAAACCCGCAACTGAAAGACGCGAAAAATTGAATCAGGAAATGCATCAAGGCGCCCAGTGCCACTCCCATCGCCAGGCCGTTTATGCCGAAGAAAGGATAAAAAAATAGAACCCCGATGATAATGCCGAAGTTATAAAATATCGGCGAGAGCGAATAGATAAAGAATTTCCGGAAGAGCTGGGTGACCGTGCCGAAGAGATTGGATAGGCCCATAAATATCGGCGAGAGGAGCATGATGCGCGAGAGCATCACTACCTTGGCCTGGAGGACAGGCGCAAAACCCGGCGCGATGAATCCCGCCAAATGCGGCATCAGAAAAAAAGCGATGACGGCCACCAGAGTAATAGTGGAGGAAAAAACGGTAAAGATATCGTTCAGGAGCTTGCGCGCGCCGTCGGTAACTTTGTCTCCGTCCATTTTTGCCAGAATGAACGGGATTATGACGGTGATAGAAGCGAGCGAGGCGATGGAAATGAAAATCAGATCCGGCACCCGAAACGCCGCATAATAAGCATCCAGCTGCGGCGACGGGCCGATAAAGTGCGCGATGAAGCGGTCCCGGAAAAGGGCCAGGATCTGTGAGAGGAGTGTGAAGAAGCCAAGAAGGAGCGCGGCTTGATTTATATTCGCGTATTCCTTGCCGAAAATCCTGAAAATCTTCTCCATGCAGGACTCATTTAATTATTCTTAGAAGATCCAGAATTTGTCTTGGGCGCCGGCGGAGTAGACGTCGACGTGTCGGGAGCGGAACTCCTCAAGGTGTTAACGTACTGAATCAAATCTTTATTTGTTGGGTCCGTAGAAAGAGCCGACTCGCCGTAGGAAATGGCGCTGGAGATATTACCCTGGCTCTTGGCAATCTGGGACAGACTGACCAGAGCATCGGTATAATCCTGCTTTAGAGAAAGAGCCTGATTTGCGTAATCCTGGGCGTCTTTTGCGTCATTGTTGGAGAAATAGGAACGTGCGATTGCGAGCTTGAGGCCGGGGTTGAGCGGATTCAGGTCGGATGCATGCTTATAAGCCTCGACGGCTTTGTCGTAGGCCCCGGAAACTCCGAGGGCGCCGGCAGACTCATATACCGAGCCCAGCATCTGGAAATCCAGATAATTGGTGCTGTCGTAAGTGGTGGCAAGCTGGGCGCTATTTACAGCCTGATCGAAGCTATTCTTCAGGTCGGTCTTGTCCGAATCGGATAGAGCCGAACCTTTGGCTATGATAGAATTCAATTTTGCTAAATAAACTTGTGAGTATGTCCTAAGATATAGATCGTTCTGATACAAAGAGGTAGCACGAACAATATCAGACTCGGCTGCAGATACAGAAGTAGCGGCTACAGCCCGGCCAAAGTAAGGCACCGAAGCGAAACGCTCCACGTACTTGAACCCGGCCGCCGCAGTGAGCACCATCAGGAGAACCACGGCCAGAATAAAGAAGAAGCTTTTCTTCGGGTGATCCATAAAAGAAGCTGACATATGTTCCTTGCTCTCTTCTCCTGCTGCCGCGGAAGTTCCTATGAATATACCGATGAAAGCAAATGCAAGAAAGAATAATACCGTGCCGCCGGAATACAAAATAGAGGCCACCAAAAGATATAGTGAAGCGAAGAAAAACAGAGTCGTCTCAATGCTCATCCCTTTCTTGATACTGCCCCAGAGAGACTTTATGCCTCCCACGATAAAGAAGTACAGAAAGACAAGCCATGCCAGAATACCCAGTACACCGGTTGTAACCGCAAAGGTGGGAATCGAGCCGGACCCGGATGCAAAGGAAGTATTCCAGAATATGCTGGAGTTTATGCTGATGGGCTTATACATCGCCCACATCTCCGAGAAGCGATTCGGCCCCGAACCAAGTATCGGGTGTTTCGCGATAGTGTGCTTTGCAACGGACATAGTCGCAGCAAAAGACGGGCCCACTTCCACATTGGACAAGCCCAGCTTGTTCGGAAGAAACGTCCCGATGAATTGGCCGGCCATGAAGAAAAGGAGCGACACCATCACTACCACCAAGGAAAAAGACGGGAAATATGCATTGCCTCTTTCGCCGGCTTGTTTGCCTGCGGAGAAAAAGGAAATCTTGTAAACAAATATAAGGAGAGCGAATATGCCCATCATTTCCCAAACCAGAGGGAAGTTCACCACTGCGATGAACAAAAGCGACAGGACTATGACGGCACCCAGCGTCCACTTGAAGCGCTTTGATAACGAGAAAAACTCTATAAGGAAAAGCGATATGATGCCCACAAAGCCGGCAAAGAGGCCCAGGGCATTCCAGGAGCCGAGCAGATTGTCAGTCTTGCCCCCCAAAATTCCAAACGAAAGCGCATTTGGGGCAAACATTCGGAGCAGCTGCACCAGGAAAAGGAGTCCGAAGGAAGCTATTACGCCCAGAAAAACTATTTTTGCTTTTTTAGAATCTTTCAGAACCAGAGTGGAAAGGAGCATCAATAAGAATGCGGAAAAAACAAACCAAAAAGTGCCGAAGTCGAACATTACTCCGAAGAAAGAAACGTGATGCACCGGGGAGAAAATTGCGGAAGCCAGCACGATGAGAGTGACGGCGGCGCCGGAGATGAGTATCTTGGAACGAGGAATGGTTATTTTCCCGTCGGAAAACCTGGCTCCCAGCCAGAAAATGAGCGAAACCGCGAGCCCCACTACAATGAGGAGGCCCTTGCCGGTCTCGATCGGGACCCGGGCGAAAGGCAGGAAGAATACGGGTAATAGCACGATAACGGCGAACAAAGACCAGAAAGAAATCCTATCTAAAGTATTTGATACCATAATGGCTATATTTTAAATCCTTTGGGAATAAAAGCAACCAGACAGCTATATGACTATGTTGATAAGTCTGCCGGGAATATACACTATCTTTTTGATTTTCACGCCCTTGACGTACTTGGCTAGGACGGGTTCGGCCATGGCTTTCTGCTTTACCTCTTCTTCAGACTCCCCCGCGCTTACCGCAATCTCCGCCCGGACTCTGCTATTGACCTGCACGGCAATTTTTACTTTCTCGTCGTGCGTGAGAGCCTCGTCGTACTCCGGCCAAGGGGAAAGGTGGATGCTTTGCTTCTCGCCGAGTTCGCGCCAGAGCTCCTCGGTCATATGAGGTGCAAAAGGCGCTAGAAGGGCCAGTAAATTTCGGAAGGAATGTATGCCGACTTTTTCTTCTTTTTCCAGTGCGTTCAGAAATATCATCATCTTCGCTATGGCGGTGTTGAATTTGAACAGCCCGATGTCTTCACCCACCCCTTTGATGGTCTTGTGCAGAAGGCTGTCGGTTCTGCATTTGTTTTTTTGAAGGTCCAGCTTGGTTTGCAATCTCCAGACCCGTTCCAGAAATCTCCGCACGCCGACCACGCCGTTGGGATCCCAAGGATAGTTCACAGTGACTCCGTACGGTCCGATGAACGCCAGGTAAAGGCGGACGGTGTCCGCGCCCAGGCGCTCCACAATCTCATCCGGGTTGATGACGTTGCCTTTGGATTTGGACATCTTGTTGCCGTCCGGGCCGAGAATGAGCCCGCGGTTGCGCCGAATCACATAAGCCTCGTCTTCATCCACTAAGCCTAGGTCGTGCATTGCTTTAACCCAAAAGCGCGAGTACAAGAGGTGCATGGTGGTATGCTCCGCTCCGCCCATATAAAGGTCAATAGGCATCCAGGCCTTGCGCTCCTCCTCGCCTGCAAAAGTTTTGCCGTTCTTCGGGTCCAGATATCTGTAGAAATACCAGCTGGAATCCACAAAGGTGTCCATGGTCTCCACCTCCGGCTTCCAGCCTTTGCCGAAGATTTTTTCCGTCCGCGCGAAAAGCTCTTTGCTCTTTGCAAAAGGCGCCACACCCGAAGGCGTGTGATCCACGTCCGAGGGCAAGAGCCAGGGCAGGTGCTCCTCCGGCACGGGATGCGCCTTGCCGGCCGGGTCGTACACAATCGGAATCGGACAGCCCCAATATCTCTGCCGGCTGATACCCCAGTCGCGCAATCTGTACGTCTTGACCATCTTCCCGCCGACGGCTTTGGTGATTTTCTCTTTAGCTTCGACCGAGAGCATACCATCATATTTGCCGGAATTTACCAAGATACCTTCACCGATAAACGGCTTGGGATTGGTAAACGCTTCCCAGATAAACTGCATGTCCTCGTCGGCGCTGACATAAGAATCAACTTTATCTCTCTCAATCCAAACGACATCGTGAAGCTTGTTCTCTTCCTCGGCGAGATCCTTTCGTTCTCCGTCCTTCAACTTGAAATACAGAACTTCAAAATGCGCGTATCTGTTTTGCTTTTTTACTTCGTGATAAAACTGAGAGTGAATTTTATAATCAAGCTTTTTAATAAAATCAAAATTCTGATACCCGGTTTCTTCTCTCGCCTCCCTCTCTCCGGCGACAATCTCATCTTCACCCTCTTCTATCCCGCCTACGACAAACCCCTTCCAATCGTTTGCTTTCCAGGCCAGACACAGAAATTTGTTTTCAGACCAATGTTCCACAACGCAAACTACCGCCTTGCGTTCAACCAGGGGCAAACTTTCTTTCACTCCATCACTGCCGCCTTTCTTAATAAACAACGGCTCCACTACCCTACGGACCGGCAAACTGTACTTTTTTGCAAACTCAGAGTCCCGCTCGTCGTGCGCGGGCACAGCCATAATGGCACCGGTGCCGTAGCCGGAGAGAACGTAGTCCGCAATCCAAACCGGTATTTCTTCATTATTTGCGGGATTGATGGCTTTGACGCCTTTCAACTCCACGCCGGTCTTTTCTTTGGATTGCTGGCGGTCGAGCTCGGATTTTTTCTTCGTATCGGAAATATATTTTTCAACTTCGGATTTATTTTCTATTCTACCCAGTAATTCGCCGACCAGCGGATGCTCCGGCGCGAGCACCAGATACGTCGCGCCGAAAATAGTGTCGGCGCGGGTGGTGAAAATTTTAATAGAAGGATTAGTTTTTTCGATTCCGAGCTCGCGAGGGTCCCGCTCCGAAGGAGAAGGGCGCAGCGACGAGGAAGCGGAAAAAGTAATCCTAAAGCTTATCTCGCTCCCCTCGCTCCGGCCTATCCAATTGCGCTGGGCGGCTTTGATTTCCTCCGGCCAGTCGAGCTTGTCCAGGTCGTCGATGAGCCGGTCGGCGTATTTGGTGATGCGGAGCATCCACTGCTCCTGGTCGCGCTGTTCCACCGGGGCTCCGCAGCGCTCGCAGCAGCCGTCCACCACCTGCTCGTTTGCCAGAATGGTCTGGTCCTTCGGACACCAGTTCACCTTGGTCGCCGCGCGGTAGACCAGGTCATGCTCCAGGAATTTGTTGAACATCCACTGCGTCCACTTGTAGTACTCCGGCTCGCAGGACACGATTTCCCGCTCCCAGTCAAACATCGCGCCCATGGAGCGCAGCTGCGTGCGCATCTTGTCCATCTGCTCGAAAGTCCATACCTTCGGATCCGCGCCAAGTTTGATAGCGGCGTTCTCGGCCGGCAGGCCGAAGGCGTCGAAGCCCATCGGGTAGAGCGAGTTGTATCCGCGCATGCGTTGGAAACGCGCAAAAATATCCGGCACGGAAAAAGCATACCAATGCCCCACGTGCAAATTACCGGAGGGATAAGTGAACTCGACCAGGGTGAAGTAATTTTCTTTGCCTTTGACCTTATCCTCGACCCGGTAGAGCTTTTCTTTCTCCCATTCTTTCTGCCACTTTTTTTCTATTTTGGAATGGTCGTACTCTTTCATTCAAACGTTTTATTGCGCCGCTGGTTTCGGATAGGGCGGATACAAGTCTTTGTCTATCGTGCGCTCATAGCAGGTGCGGCCAGCCTGGTGATCCCAGGATTCGTTCGTGCCGCCCGGGCCCGGGTAAGGATAGGAAATCACGTCAGGACTTCCGGCCATCGGCACCGCCACTCCGCCGCCATAGCTCGGATTCTCTACCCAGCCCTTGGGCATCGGCAGGTCAAAGTCTGCGCAAAGCTCGAACTTGAGCGCCTTTGCATCTTTCACGCTGTACTCGTAGGTCTTGCCCTGCTCAAACTCCGGATCCACCGGCAGAGAATATCCCGTGAGCGGACTGACCAGGTCGGACAATTGCGCCGGCAGGCTTTGCTTCTGCTGCCAGTAATAAATCACCTGGCTCTGGATGTTTTGAAGGTCATTCAAGCGGCGCTGATCCAGCTGGAGAAGCCTCTGCTTAAAGGGCGAGCCCATCACCGAGAAAGCAAACCAAACGACCAGCGCGACCCAGATGACGGACTTGATAGCGGACCAGGGGCCGACAGAGAAAAAGCCCCCGAATTTCTTGCGCCCTTGCAGGACAAAAATATAATAAACTCCCACGAATAAGACCACGAGAAGCACGGCCAGCACCTTGAATATAAAGCGCAAAGTTATTTCAC
>DASZPN010000025.1:0-4402 GCA_035549995.1 Minisyncoccota bacterium | reverse complement strand
ATCCTTTTAAATACGAAGAGATAGTCAAGGTTCTGGAAATCATCGGCCGGGGCGTGGCCACTTCCGGCTCGTATCTGCGCGGAAGCCATATATACAACCCGAAAAATTCTTCCGACAAATTGGAGGAAATAGTGAGCATCTCGGTAATAGGCCCGGACATATACGAGGCGGACCGCTTCGCTACCGCCGCTTTCGCTATGGGCCGGAGCGGTATAGAATTTATCGAGCATACCCCGGGCCTGGAGGGCTATATGATAGACAAGGCCGGCGCGGCTACCATGACCAGTGGGTTTGAGAAATATGTAAAAGTATGAAATGGATAGATGACTTTTTGAATAAGATTACGATGTACCGCCTGGTCTTGTACGTGCTCGCATTTTTCTTGGTCGCGGCGGAAATTTTTTCCATACTAAAAATCCTGCCCTACAATCCCCTGATGCTCCTCTTTTCCGTGGTCGCGATAATAATAATCTGCTGGTTAGTGAATTTTATTTTTGCCAGAACCTTCAACGCTCCGACCAATGTGGAATCATTTTGGATTACCGCGCTCATCCTCGCGCTCATCATCACCCCGCCGGCATCTTTGGCCGATACCGGATATCTGTGGTTCATATTTTGGGCCGCGGTCTGGGCAATGGCATCCAAATATATTTTGGCTATCGGTAAAAAACATATTTTCAATCCGGCTGCTTTCGGAGTGGCACTCACCTACCTCACCATCGGCCAGTCCGCCAGCTGGTGGGTGGGCACCGCCTCCATGATGCCCCTGGTCCTCATAGGCGGATTTTTGGTGGTAAAAAAAATTCGGCGATTTGATCTGGTGCTATCGTTCCTCGGCTCTTTTCTCCTGTTTGCCCTGATTCTCCACGCCAAAGCTCTGGCCGGAATACCATCCGTGCTCAAAGAAACTATTCTAAATTCGCCGATGCTGTTCTTTGCCGGGATTATGCTCACCGAGCCCCTGACCACCCCGCCCACCCGGCCGCGGCGCGCGGCTTACGGCATATTGACCGGAGCGATATTCGACCCGCTGATACACCTGGGAGGGCTCTACTCCACCCCGGAGCTAGCGCTTCTTTTTGGGAACCTGTTTTCCTATTTTGTGAGTCCGAAGAAAAAACTTATTCTTACCCTGAAAGAAAGGTGGGACGTCGCGAAAAACACCATAGACTTCGGCTTCATTCCCGATAAAAAATTGGCCTTCAAAGCCGGGCAGTACCTGGAGCTCACCCTCGCCCATCACCGGCCGGACGCGCGCGGCAACCGGCGCTACTTTACCATCGCTTCCGCGCCTACTGACGAAGATATTTATTTCGGCATAAAATTTTATCCCGAGCCCTCCAGCTTTAAACAAAGACTGCTCCGGATGAAAAAGGGTGAAAAACTTGTGGCCGGGCAATTGGCCGGAGATTTCACTCTGCCGGACGACGTAAATAAAAAACTTTGCTTTATTGCCGGCGGCATCGGGGCCACGCCTTACCGGAGTATGCTGGGGCTCCTGCTCGCAAAAAAGGAACGGCGGGATATCGTGATGTTTTATTCAAACAGACGGGCCGAAGACATCGCCTACGCCGACACTATCGAAGAGGCCAGGAACGAACTCGGTGTTAAAACAGTTTTCACTCTGGCCGAACTCGAAAGCATACCCTCCGACTGGAATGGCGAACGCGGCTTTATTACAGACGAAATGCTGAAAAAATATATGCCGGACTGGCGGGAGCGGCTGTATTATGTCTCCGGTCCGCCGTCTATGGTGGATGCTTTCAAAAAGACTCTGCGGCAAATGGGCATACACCGCTCGCACATCAAAACGGATTTCTTTCCGGGATACGCCTAAGCGGAAACCAGCACGGTAAACTCCCCTTTTTGTTTGACGGGATTCTCTTCCAAATATTTTAGAAGTTCCGCCGGTGAGCCGGTACGAAATTCTTCATGGATTTTGGTGAGCTCGCGGGCGAGGCACACGCGCTTCTTCGGGCAGAATTTTTGGAGAGATTCAAGAGTTTTCAAAATCCGGTGCGGGGATTCATAAAACACCATCGTGCGCTTGGACGCGGCAATTTCTTTGAATAACGTTTCCCTGCCCTTTTTGTGTGGCAGAAATCCGAGGAAAGTAAATTCGTGCGTAGGGAAACCGCCGGCCGATAGCGCGGCTATCACCGCGGTCGCGCCCGGGATCGGAATGACTTTCACTTCCGGCATTTTTTCTTTGATTTCTGAAATCAAAGTCGCCCCGGGGTCGGAAATACCCGGCGTGCCGGCATCGGACACGAGTGCCAAATTTTTTCCTTCTTTCAGGAGCTCGAAAATTTTTTCAACCTTGTTTAATTTGCTCTGCGCGTGATAACTGAGCGTCGGCTTTTTAACGTTGTATTTATTGAGTATTTTGGCGGTTTCGCGGGTATCCTCGCAAAGAATCAAGTCGGCGGATTTCAAAGCCTCGATGGCGCGGAGCGTAATATCGCCAAGGTTTCCTATCGGCGTGGCTACGACGTAAAACTCAGCCATTTTGAGACATCTTGGCTTCCTTGAAAGAGCGTACGTTGGAAATCACGCCGATCGCAAGCGCGATGATAAGCACGTTCTTGATTATATATTGGCCTTCCAAGGTAGGCGTAAAAGGCGCAGTCCAGGTAACCGCCGGCAGAACAAACAGAGGCATAACTGTAGTGATAAGATGCACCGCCAAGAGAAATACGCCCAGGCGTTCCAAACGTGGTATCAAAAATGTTATGCCGATAACCATCTCAAACACGCCAAACAGCACGATAAATGTAGAGAATGACATCCAGGGCAAAGTTCTCTCCAGCAGACTATTGACCAATGGGTTGGCGGGGCTTTCGGAAAATACTTTCAGCGCGCCGAACCAAAAATAAATAAGGAAAAGCGCGAACCGGGCAAATGGCATATGCCAGCGACGCGTAGCCTGAATAAGGGCGTGGTCAAAGTTTTCCAATCTTGCGTTTATATTTTTCATAATTATCTCCGGTATTTCCGGGTCTTCCACTTATCTGCTATTTTAAGCCTTGTTAGGGATTTTTCAAGCTCGGCTTCGAAATGCTCGAAGTCCACGGCTTCTTTGTCCTGCATTTTCTTTTTGAGTTCCTCCGCGTGGCTTCTGATGCCAGCCAGCACTTCCTCGTTCAGCTTGGATACGTGTTCGGCAAAGTCCGCCAGCACCGCCACCAGAGTCTGCCCGTTCTCGCCCTGCTTCACCTCGATAAAACCGCCGACCACCGCCATCGGAATATGCTCGCCGTTTGAGATGGCCACAATGTCGCCGGATTTTAGCCCGGCCACCAGGGGCACATGGTCCGGCAGGATGGTGATTTCCCCTTCCGTGGTCGGCAAGGTCACCTGGTCCACGTCTTCCTCGAGCACAATAGTCTCCGGGGTGACGATTTTGAGTTTTAATTTTTTGGTTGACATAAATGAAGATCAAATAGTTCTTGAGAAAAGTTCTGCATAGGAGAAAATCTATTTGATTGAAAGATACAAACTATAACGCACCCCTCATATAAAACTCATCCTCCGCTTTGCTGTCATGCTTGCCGTCCAGGATTTCGCGGAAAGAACGGATGGTTTCCTTGAGAGGCACGTATTCGCCCTTCCTGCCGGTGAACTGCTCCGCCACGAAGAACGGCTGGGACAGGAATTTTTGAATTTTTCTCGCGCGGAAGACGAGTTCCTTGTCGGAATCGGAAAGCTCTTCCATGCCCAGGATGGCGATAATGTCCTGCAGATCCTTGTAACGCTGGAGCACGCGCTGGACTTCGCGGGCCACATCATAGTGCTCACGCCCGACAATGTTCGGGTCCAAAATAGTGGAGGAGGAGTCCAAGGGGTCCACTGCCGGATAAATGCCGATTTCGGTGAGAGAGCGGTTGAGAACCACGGTCGAGTCCAGGTGGGAGAAGGTCGTAGCCGGGGCGGGGTCGGTCAGGTCGTCCGCAGGCACATACACTGCTTGCACCGAGGTCACCGAGCCTTTGTCGGTGGAAGTGATGCGTTCCTGCAGGTTGCCCATTTCCGTGGCCAGGGTCGGCTGATAGCCCACCGCGGAAGGAATGCGCCCGAGGAGTGCGGAGACTTCCGAGCCGGCCTGGGTGAAGCGAAAGATGTTGTCGATAAAGAGAAGCACGTCCTTGTTTTCTTTGTCGCGGAAGTACTCGCTCATGGTGAGCGCGGAGAGCGCCACCCGCAGACGCGCGCCGGGCGGTTCGTTCATCTGGCCGAAGACCATCGCCACTTTGTCTAACACGCCGGAATCTTTCATTTCGTGATACAAGTCGTTGCCCTCGCGGGTGCGCTCGCCCACACCGGCAAAAACCGAGTAGCCGCCGTGATTGCTGGCGATATTATGAATGAGTTCCTGGATGACCACGGTCTTGCCCACGCCCGC
>DASZPN010000024.1:0-18646 GCA_035549995.1 Minisyncoccota bacterium | reverse complement strand
ACGTACACTTAATCCGCGAGCTCCTTGGAAGTCTGAAAAGTCGCGATGTTGGGATTTTGCAAAATAATTTTTATGCCCTCCTCGCGCAGGGCCTTGATGGCCTGCGAGCCGGAGTAATCAAATTCCCCCGCCTCGCCGATCTTGAGCGCGCCGGAACCGAGCACCAGTATTTTTTTGTATTTGTTTTTGGACATGATAAGGATACAGACCTAAAAAATTTTTTACCTACGCCCCATAAATGGGGACCGCTCGGTTGCAAAATTTCTTAGGTCTTTGTGTTTGCGCTTCGGGGATGTGCCGGGTTTTCCTTGCGAGCGGGTCCCGCTTGCGGGGCGTAGCGGAAAACCTGGCGTATTCCCGGAGCGCTGTGTAACGAGTCCCGCTTTCTCCAAAAAAAAGTCGAAAATCCAGTCCGTGTCCAGCGGACCAGGGCTGGATTCCGGGTGAAACTGTACAGACATAAACGGCAGGGTTTCATGGATAATGCCTTCGTTGGTGCCGTCGTTACCGTTGCGGAACCATTCCCGAAACCCTTTCGGGATGCGCCCCACCGAGAAACCGTGATTTTGAGTGGTAAGGTAAGCTCGTCCGGAGCCCGCGAGTACAGCCGGCTGATTCTGGCTCCGGTGGCCGAACTTCAGTTTGTAGGTGAAGCCGCCGCCGGCCAGCGCCAGAATTTGATTGCCCAGGCAGATGCCGAGAACGGGAATTGCTTTTTTCATCAGTTTTTTGACGTTTGCAATCGTCGCCCGCGCTTTCATCGGGTCGCCCGGTCCGTTGGAAATCACTACCGCGGAGAAAGGGAAATCCAGCTTGGTCACATCCGTGTTCCAGGGCACGGTAGCCACGGTGAAACCTCTGGCTTCAATGCGCCGGGCGATGTTACGCTTGGCGCCGCAGTCTATCAGTACGATGTTTTTCTGCCCGGCTTTCTTTGCTCCGCCGGAGAAAAATATTTTTGGGGTGGAAACCTCCCCGGCCAGGTTCCTCTTGTTCGGGTCTTCAAACTTTACTTTGCTTCCGCGGGAAATCGATCCCAGCATCACGCCCTCCTTGCGTAATTTTTCCACCAAGGCGCGGGTGTCTTTCACTTCGAGCGCGGGTACGCCTTCGCGCTTGAGCCATTCTCCCAGATTCCGCACGCTCTTGTGATGCGAAGAGTTGGGCACATAACTCGAGACTATGAGTCCGGCTACTTGCAGGCGCTCCGATTCCCAAAATTTTTTATCCGGCACGCCGTAGTTGCCGATGAGCGGGTATGAGAGCACCAGGATCTGCCCGCGGAAGGACGGATCGGTCAATGCTTCGGGGTAGCCCACCATGCCGGTGGCAAAGACCACTTCGCCGGCGACGGATTTATCCGCCCCGAAGCTTTTGCCTTCGTATTCTGCTCCATCTTTTAAAATTAATTTTGTCGCCATATAAAAAAACAACCCCGTCAGGGGTTTTAAAAGCTTAAAAATGCGAGGGGGTTGCGGGCGGTATCGGGCTGGTAAAAATTTTCTCCTTGCATTGGGTATGATGTTATCACTTTTTCATTTCGATGCAACCCTTGAAAATCCACAAGTTAGGTATATAATATTGCAATGTTAATTCCAACCGTCATTGAAAAAAGCCAGTTCGGCGAACGTGCGTATGACATTTACTCGCGCCTTTTGCGGGAGCGCATTATATTTCTGGCCGGTCCGATAGACGACAACACCGCGAACATTGTGATCGCCCAGCTGCTCTTCCTGGAATCCGAAGACTCCAAGAAAGACATATATCTATACGTAAATTCTCCCGGCGGCTCAGTCACTTCCACCCTCGCCATCGTGGATACGATGAATCACGTGCGTCCGGACGTGGCAACTTTTTGCGTGGGCCTCGCGGCTTCCGGCGCGGCAATAATCCTGTCTTCCGGCAAGAAGGGTAAGCGTTATATTTTGCCGAACGCCGAAGTGATGATTCATCAGCCCTTGGGCGGCGTAGAAGGCCAGGCCACCGACATCGCCATCACCGCTAAGCACATTTTGAAGACCAAGGACTCCTTGAACAAGCTCCTATCCAAGAACACCGGCAAGCCCCTCGCCCAGATCGAGAAGGACGTAGAGCGCGACTTTTTTATGGATGCCGAAGAAGCCAAAAAGTACGGCCTGGTGGACGAAATCGTCACCAAGTCCAAGGCTACTCCCGCCTCCAAGGAGGACAAGTAAATCTCTGGACATCCGCCCCCGTTTCTGCTAAAGTCTATTTGTTGACTTTTAGAAATTTATTTGAACACAGGTTTATAGGAATATCCCATTTATATGTTGATTTCAAAGGAAAAGTTCTCGGATTTGAACAGGGCAAATAGCATCTTCCTCGGAACGGAACTAGAACCGCAATAATATAGTGGTTTGTTCTTATAAGCCGGTCGCAGGCTTATGAGTACATTAATGATAATTTTGATAGGGGCCGGAGTGCTCCTAGTCGGCGCGGCTTTGGGTTATTACCTCCGCGTCATTGTCGCTCTCGGACAAAAGAGATCTATCGAGATAGACATAAAGCAGATGATGGTCGGGGCCAAAGAGGAGGCCCAGAGAATCCTGGACGAGGCCAAGGAAAAGTCGGAGGCGACTATGGCCGAGCTCAAGGAAGAAGAAAAAAAGAAAGAGAACGAATTTAAGGAAACCGAAAAACGCCTGATCAAAAAAGACGAGCTTTTGGACGAGCGCCAGGCGGAGATAAACAAAGAGGTTGAGAACATCAAGCTCAAAGTAGAAGAAATAAAGAAGATACAAGAAAAGGTTGAGAGCATCGAGAATGAGAAGCGCGGCGAACTCGAGCGCGTGGCACACCTATCGGAAGAGCAGGCAAAAGAGGAGTTGATGCGGGAAATAGAAAAGAAATACGAGGAAGACCTGCTGGTCCGAATCCAAAAGTTGGAGAATCAGAGCGATGAAAAACTTGATCGCCGGGCCAAGGAAATCCTGGCCACTTCCATCCAGCGCCTGGCCTCTTCTACTGCTGCAGACCTGATGACCACCACGGTCACCATCCCAAACAATGACATCAAGGGAAAAATAATCGGCAAGGAAGGCCGCAACATCCGCGCCTTTGAGCGGGCGGCCGGCGTAGAACTCATTGTGGACGATACTCCGGGCTCTATAGTCATTTCCTCCTTCGACCCTATCCGGCGCCAGGTGGCCCGTCTGGCCCTGGAAAACCTTATCCTGGACGGCCGCATCCAGCCCGCAAAAATCGAGGAGCTGGTGGAAAAAGCAAAGGAAGAGATAAATAAAATCATCAAAGAAAAAGGCGAGCAAGCCGTGTACGAATGCGGCATCTTCAATTTCGACCCGCGCATCGTGGCCATCCTGGGCCGCCTATACTTCCGCACCAGCTACGGGCAGAACGTGCTCCAGCACTCGGTGGAGATGGCGCACATCGCCGGCATGATTGCTGAGGAGCTCGGCGCGGACGTGGCCATCGCCAAGGCCGGCGCCCTGGTGCACGACATCGGCAAGGCCCTGGACCACGAAGTGCAGGGCACCCACGTGGAAATCGGTATGCGCATCCTTCAGAAATTCGGCGCGGATGAAAAGATCGTCACCGCAATGAAGAGCCACCACGAGGATTACCCTTACGAAACCATCGAATCCGTCATCGTGCAGACTGCAGACGCCATCTCCGGCGGCCGCCCCGGCGCGCGCCGTGACAGCGTGGAGAATTACCTGAAGCGCCTGCAGGAACTCGAAGCTCTGGTAAATGCATTTGAAGGAGTGGAAAAATCCTATGCTCTCCAGGCCGGACGCGAAATCCGCATCTTTGTCACCCCGGAAAAGATTTCCGACGCCGAAGCCAAGATTATGGCCCGCGACATCGCCACCAAAATAGAGCAAGAACTCAAATACCCGGGCGAAATCAAGGTCACTATGATACGCGAGACCCGGATTATCGAGTACGCGAGGTAATTTTACCCTTGGTAAAGCTGGATTTTAGGCACTTGCCTTGAAAAACCCTTGGTATATAATGAGATAAGGTTAGATTTATAAGTTCAAAGGGTCGAAACTCATTACAAAATAAGCTTAAAATAGATATGAACAAACAAGCATTAGCTGAATGGGTACACGGAAAGTTGGGCGGCACAAAGGTGCAGGCCGAGGAAGTGGTCGACGGAATCTTTGACGCTATCACTGGCACCCTCAAAAAGGGCGGCGAGGTATCGGTCGCCGGCTTCGGCATCTTTTCGGTCAAGCAGCGCGCAGCCCGCATGGCCAGGAACCCCAAGACTGGCGAGCAGGTCAAGGTTGCTGCCACCAAAGTTCCGAAATTCAGAGCTGCCAAGGCCCTGAAGGACGCTGTTAAATAAATTTTATCTCGAGATAAAGCTCAAAAAGCACCCCTCCGGGTGCTTTTTGATTTCAGTATTTTCTTATCACCGCTTTTACCTTGGCCACGACTTCCAGACTCTGCTCCGGATAGATCGGCTTGTAGTTTTTATTGGCGGGCTCGAGCCAACGCTTGGCGCCCCGCTCCCGCAGGTATTTCATAGTGAATTCTCCGTCTACGTTGGCGATGACTATGTCCCCATCCTTGGCTTGGTTGGTCCGCTCCACCAGCACGTGGTCGCCCTTTTCTATATGCGCATCTATCATGGAGTCGCCGTCCACCTCCAGCATAAAGGTGATTTCTTTTTTCCCTATTAAAAATTGGTCCAGGTCCACCGTGTCGGACCATTCTTCCTCCACGTCCGCCGGCAATCCGGCGGTGACCGCCCCCAAGATCGGCACCTCGCCCAAGGTCTGCGCCGGCACCAGCCGGCCCAGGTGGTCTTTGGCCACCAGCCCCGCGTCCAGGAGCTTCTGCACGAGCTTGAACACGGCATTCTTGGACTTGAATCCAAAAAGCTTCATCATCTCCGAGTAAGTCGGCATGCGTTTCTCTTCTTTGTAAAAGCTTTCCAGTTTTGTTTGAAAATTATTCCGCATTTAGTTTTAAAAAATTGCGGAAAAAGTAGGGAACATTTTGCGGAAAAGGTTTTGGCGATTCAGGTAGCTGATCTTCCGCAGAAGCAGCCGGTGATCCCGGGCTTCCCGCTTGTAATCCTCCCCGCGGATAATTTTGAGGTCAATCTTCTGATTGATTCTCTGGAGCTCCCGCTCGATGGTTTTTAAATACTCTCTTTGCGACATAAACGTTTATAAATTAAGGCTTATAAAGCGACCCCGCACGTGAGAATATTATAGGTGAACGCTCGTTCACCTGTCAACTACCCGGCTGTGGATAACTCCAGTATTTATTTTATAAGGCAGGAGCCCCGCTTTACCTCGGACTAAAAGAGCCTATAATATGGGCATGGATAAAATGCCTAAAAAGGGATTTGATAGTAAGGAGGTTAAGTCTATTAATACGGGACCGGGGCTACCCTCGTCACTTAAAATAGAGGATGCTTCCAAGTCTATGGAGCTAGTAAAAGCTATGACTGAAAAGTATAGAGATAAAGTTATAAACATGTTCCATGAAATAAATGATTGGAAAAATAAATATCAGGAAAGCAAGACTGAGGAAGAGAGGGCCCTCATAGACAAGAAAATAGAGGACTTGGAAAATGAATGGAAGAAAGTAAACTCTGTACTAAACGGGATGGAGAACCATATCCCAAATGATATCAACGAGGAGCAGTTGAATTGATAACTGCCCCTTTGTCATAAATTTATCTCAAGCTGTTTTATAGGTTGGTCAAGCATTTACCTTCGGCCTATATTGCAAAGCTTCCAGGATATGCGCCGGGGTGACTTCGGCGGAGCCGGCGAGGTCGGCGATGGTGCGGGCGATTTTGATGACCCGGTGGTAAGCCCTGGCGGAAAGGGCCAGTCGCTCCGCGCTTTGATCCAGTATGTCGCGCGCTTCTTTTGACAGCTTTACGAATTTGCCCAGCTCTTTTACGCTCATCTCACTATTGGCGGAGATTTTACTGCCGGAATTTTTGAAACGCTCTGTCTGCACGCGGCGCGCGCGAACGACACGTTCTTTGATTTTTGCGCTCGGCTCGCCAGTACTTTCGCCTCCGAGCTTTTTATAGTCCACTTCGCCGACGGAAACCCAAAGGTCGATGCGGTCCATAATCGGACCGGAAAGTTTTCGGCGATAGCGATCCAAGTCGGAAGATTTGCAAATGCAGGCTTTCTTCTTTGAACCCAGGTTGCCGCACGGGCAAGGATTCATCGCCGCGACCAAAATAAAATTGGAAGGAAAAGTAGCCGAGCCCTTGGCGCGGGATATGGAAACGACGTTGTCCTCCA
Source organism: Minisyncoccota bacterium (assembly GCA_035549995.1). Taxonomy (GTDB): domain Bacteria; phylum Patescibacteriota; class Minisyncoccia; order Phycocordibacterales; family UBA9973; genus UBA9973. The sequence continues at coordinate 12,380 of DASZPN010000024.1, read as the reverse complement.
GCGGCTGGCGTAAGGATTCGATAACCCTTTTTTCAAATTCCGGAAATTCATCCAGAAAAAGAACTCCGCGGTGAGCCAGAGTGACTTCGCCCGGCTTGGGGTAAACTCCCCCGCCGATGATGGAAACATAAGAAGCAGTGTGGTGCGGAGAACGGAACGGCGGCTGGCAGACGAGCTCGCCCTGGCTCGCGCCGGCCACGGAATGAATACCGGTGATCTCCAGAACTTCTTCGGTGGAAAGGTCCGGCAGAAGGGCGGAGAACGCGCGGGCAAGCATGGTCTTGCCGGTGCCGGGCGGGCCATACATCGCGATATTGTGCCCGCCGGCCGCGGCAATCTCGAGTCCGCGCTTGGCGCTCTCCTGTCCGCGCACATCCGCGAAATCCGCGCCTCCGGCCTCTCTCTTGTAAGCTATCACCGTCTTTGGCTGAAGCTTTATCTTTCTGGCCGGCCTTTCCTTGCCTTCTTTGTCCAGCTTTTTATTTTCATCTACGTGTTCCACCACTTCCCGCAGACTGCCGGCGCCGAAAATTTCTATGCCCTCCACCAGGGCCGCCTCCGCGGCGTTTTCCGCCGGCAGGTACACTTCGCGAAAACCTTTGTGCCTGGCCTCCTGAACCAGGGGCAGCGCTCCGCGAATTCTGCGCAGAGTGCCGTCGAGCCCGAGCTCGCCCAGGAATATTTTCTTCTCCGGCGAAAATTTTATATCGCCGGCCGCGAGCATATAAGAAAGCGCGATAGCCAAATCAAAAAAAGGCCCCTCCTTTTTCAGATCGGCTGGCGAAAGCGAGACTACTATTTTTTGGTTCTTGGACTTCGGGGAAGCGAAGCCGGAATTTTTTATGGCCGAAGACACCCGGTCCTTGGATTCGTCCACCGCCTTGTCCGGCAAACCGACCACGGAAAAAGAATGGAGCCCGCGGGATAAATCGGTCTCGATGGTAACTATGGCTCCGTGAAGAAGGTTGACTTGGGCAGAATATACTTTTGCAAAACTCATATCCTCTCTGGGATTAGGGCTTTTATAAAAAACTAATCGTTAAGATGTTTCTTGCAGGTAGTTGCGGCGGGGTTGGCTTCCAGGCGAGCCATCTCGATGTCTTTCTTGCAGACACTGCACTTACCGAAAGAATCCTTGTTGATGTTTTTTAGAGCCTGAAGAATATTGTTCAAGCGGGGCTCCAGAGCCTTGATCATCGAGCTCCTAGACTCAAAATCTTCAAAACGGTCGGCCATGTCGTTCTGATCGGATTCCGGATAATCCATTTCTTCGGGAATTGCCTCCCATTCGCTGGTCTCGGGATTTAGCTTGCCCATATCCTTGAGTTCGTCCAGGATGCTGTCTCTCTCGCGTTCCAATTTTTCTTTCAATTTGTTTTTATCAAGCATGTGGCAATAATAGCATTAAAAATTTTTAACACAAGCTACTTCTTGACCTGCCCGGCAGAGAGGCGCAAAATCGCTTCCGACGCCGCGTCTTCCCCGTCCGTGACCACCACTGAATTGTCGTCCGCGTACACGTACATCAGAGCTACGTTGCCGTTATTATCGTAAAGCACCCTGGCATTCTTATTCTCAAACAGGCTGTCCGCAAAATCTTTTTCCGCCAGGTAATTGTAGGAATAGTCGCCCATTCCGATAAAACTGCGCAAATCCGCAAACATATACTTTTCCCAGCCGTGTATCGCCGGATATAGATCCAGGAAAGAAGAGCCTTTGATGACCATCAAAAATTCGCCAGGCGGAGAATTGCCCGCCGCGGCATCTGGGTGATAGGCGCCCAAGAAGAATGTGTCGGATACCAGCGCCGGATCGCCCGCGACCAGATGCAGGCCTGCCAGGTCGGCAAATTTGCGCAAGCCTATAGGCAGTTGGTTTTCGGTGAGGTAGATTCCCTCGATACCGCCCGGCTTTACGGAATTGGCATTAATATCCGAGACTACCAGACTGGCAATTCCGCCCGCGGAAAGGCCTCCGGCATCTTCGACTTTTGAGCCATCGGTTGAAACCAGTGGTATAAATTGCGGCGCCACGGGCACCACACTTTCTTTTTGCCTGACCGACGCAAAAGTGTGAACCAGGAATATGGTCAAAACGATGACGACTATGCTCGCGATGAGGTATGCCTTGTTGCGTTTTGATCGCGGGGAAAGAGCCTCTTTTTCTTCCCTGTGTTGTTCGTCTTCCAAAGTTATCTTTCTGATGATACCTTCTTTGCCGCCCTGAACGGCCTTGGTCAGGTCGTCCACATAAGTCTTTATGCCGGTTTTTTTGGGACCGGGCGAAGCAGAGTTTTGTTCGTTAGTTTGTTCCATTTGGCTTTTTGGGAGCGAAGGCGGAAAAGAAATTCCTGTCCGCTTCGCGGATGGACAGGCTGATCTTGCCCCTTTCCTCATCCACCTTTAGCACCTTTACCGGCACTATCATTCCCTCTTTTATTATATCGCTTACGCGCTCCACCCGGAACGGTGCCATCTCGGATATGTGTACCATGCCGTCTACGAAAGGATTCAGCCGGACGAAAGCTCCGAAGTCCGCAAGCTTGACCACTTCGCCTTTGAGAAGTTCGCCGGGTTTGAATTCGTGAGTCATCTCCTCAATCATCGCCTTGGCCTTCTCGGCGGAGCCGTCTTTACCGGTCAAATATACTGTGCCGTCATCTTCGACAGTCACCACTGCGCCGGATTTTTCGCTGATCTCCTTGATGGTCTTGCCGCCGGAGCCGATGACCAAACCGATCTGGTCCACTTTGATTTTCATAATGAGGATTTTCGGAGCGTTGGGCGAAATGTCCTTGCGCGGAGCGGGAATTTCCTCTTCGATACGCTCAATGATTTTCAGGCGTGCGTCTTTGGACTGGCGCATCGCTTCGCCGAGAATCTTCACCGGCACGCCTTCCACCTTCACGTCGAGCTGGATAGCGGTGATGCCGTTTCTGGTGCCTGCAACTTTGAAATCCATATCGCCGTGGTGATCTTCCGGGCCTTGGATATCGGTCAGGACTTTATACTTGTCATCGGATTCGTACATCAGGCCCATCGCGATGCCGGCTACTGGTGCCAATATCGGCACGCCGCCGTCCATGAGCGCGAGAGTAGAGGCGCAGATAGAAGCCTGGGAAGTCGAGCCGTTAGAAGCGGTGGATTCGGAAACCAAACGCATAGTGTAAGGAAAATCGGTCTCGCTCGGCAGAACCATAGCCAATGCTTTCTCGGCCAGAGCGCCGTGCCCCACCTCGCGGCGGTTGGTAAAGCCGGCCCGGCCGACTTCGCCGGCGGAGTACGGCGGAAAGTTGTAGTGGTGCATAAATCTCTTTTCCATTTTGGTCTGCATGCCGTCGATCAGGTGCCGGTCCTCCGGCCCGCCTAGAGTAAGCACGGAGAGCACGTGTGTGCCGCCGCGGTAAAAAATTCCGGAGCCGTGGAGAATGCTGGAAATCCCGCCCGCCTGTGCGTACAAGTCACGCAGTTCGTCCATTTTTCTGCCGTCGGCGCGCTTATCGTCGTGAATCGCTTTTTTGTGAATTATTTCATTCTCGGTCTCGTCAAAAAGATCGTCCTCCGGCTGGAAGTCGTCCCGCTCGGGATATTTTTCTTTGACCATCTTGTTCCAAATGTTATGCAGTTCATCGATTTTAGCTTTGCCCGGACCGGAAAAAATTGCCGCTTCCATCTTTGGCAGAATCTCTTTATCAAACATGGCTTTGGACTCGGCAGAAACTTTTTCCGTCTCAATCACGCGCTTTTCCTTGCCGATTTCCTTGGCAATCATTTTCTGGAATTCCTCCAGGCGGGTGATTTCCGAGCTGGCGGCGGAAAGGGCCTCCTCCAGTTCTTCCTCGGGCACCTGGCGGGCCGAAGCCTCGATCATATTTATGTTGCCGGCCTTGCCGCAAACCAAGAGATCAAATTTGTATTCGGATTCCTCCCCGCGCAATTCCTTTTTTACATTTATCGCCAGCGAATCGCTGTCGTACTTGCCTATGCGCACCGCTCCGACCGGACCATTCCATGGGATGTCCGAGACCAAAAGCGCGAGCGAAGCCGCGTTGATTGCGAGCATCGCGGAATCGTTATCGTCTATGGAAATAACCGTAGTGATAACCTGCACCGCATGGCGAATGGCGTGGTCAAAAAGCGGGCGCAGAGTGCGGTCTATCACGCGCGAGGCTAAAATAGCATCCTCGGACGGCTTGCCCTCCCGGCGAGTAAAGCGCGAGCCCAGAATCTTGCCGCCGGCATAAAACTTTTCCATATAGTCCACGGTCAGGTTGAAAAAACCCAGACCCTCCTGCCGGTCGTGCGAGATACACGCCGTAGCCAGAACTATCGTCTCGCCATATTGCATAATCACCGAACCCTGGGCCTGCTCGGCCAGATCCGTGAATCGGGCGGTCAAAGTCTTGCCGCCGATTTCCATCGAGTATTCTTTCTTTTTCATAACTAATTTCCCGGTCCGATGCCGGGCGAGATTCGTCTTCAGAATAAAGTACTGTTTCACACTTTTTTGTGCGGAACATTATCTCTATCTGGAGGCGAATCCGTTAACTGTTAAACTCTTAAAGAGCGCTTTGATATTAGCACTTCTCTTAAAAAATGCAAAAGGTTGAGGAGCTTTATCTCCCGCCGATCAGATACTTTTTTGGATTCTCGCAAAGATCCACGAAATCGTCCGCGGCTTCTTTGAGTTTCATAGAGGTGGATTTGCCGAAAGAAACCACTTCCACCTGCACGCCGATAGACTGCAGGTATTCTACCAGGGGGACAAAGTCTCCGTCGCCGGAAACTATCACTACCGAGTCCAGCCGGGGCGACATCTTGATGGCATCCACTGCCAAGCCCACATCCCAGTCCGCCTTTTTGGCTCCGCCGGAAAAAATCTGAAGATCTTTGGTCTTGGTCTCAATGCCAAGCTTTTCCAGCGCTTCAAAAAAATTCTTTTCATCGCCGGCTTCGGTAGTAATAACGTAAGCCACCGCCCGCACCAACGCCCGGCCGGCCACGGCGTCTTTCAAAACCGCGCCGAAATTCACCCGCGCTTTGTAGAGATTTCGGGCGCTGTGATAGAGATTTTGCGTGTCGATAAAGACGCCGACGCGCTGCTCTTTATGTTTTATGACTGTCATTTATTTATATTGTATCAGAAAAAATTTAGGAGAGGTTGATCTTCTTCATCAGCGCATCGTAACGAGTCTTATTTTTGCGCTCGAGATACTTGAGGTGAGCACGTCGATCCGCCACCATCTTGATGAGGCCGCGGCGAGAGTGATTATCTTTCTTGTGCTTCTTCAAATGCTTGGCCAGCTCGTCTATCTGCGCAGAAAGAACAGCCACCTGGACTTCCGGAGAGCCGGTATCCTTGTCGTGTGTCTGACTTTTCTTGATTACTGTCTGTTTCTTCTTTTTAGCTAACATGCCCATATCCTAGCATAAATAAGGCTAAATTGCAAGCCCTCAGTGTCGCACAATATTTGTGCTAATATTTAGCTATGGCTACCGAGCTCGACAAGCTAAAGAGAGAATTTTTAGAGTATCTCGAGATAGAAAGAGGCGCTTCGCTTCGGACAATAGAGAATTATGAGCTCTGGCTCTCAAAAATGTTTGAACAACAGAAGTGGCAGAGCGTCCGGGACATTACGGATGAGTCCGTGCGGGAGTTTCGCCTGTGGTTCAACCGCCAATATGCTCCCCACGTACGAGACAAGCGCCTGCCAGGCAAAACCATTTCCAAAAAAACCCAGAATTATTACATGACTGCTCTCCGCATGTTTCTGAAGTATCTGACCCGGCGGGATATCGCCGCGATGCCGGCGGACAAGATCGAGCTTGCGAGGGTCCCGGAGCGTTCCGTCGACCTCATCTCCGACACCGAGCTCAATCGCCTGCTCTCCGCACCGGAGGGCAACGACCTCAAAACCCTCCGGGACAAAGCGATACTGGAGCTTCTCTTTTCCACCGGCCTTCGCGTGTCCGAACTATGTTCACTCACAAACGATCTGGACCTCAGCGCTGAAGAATTTTCCATCCGCGGCAAAGGCGGAAAAATGCGGGTAGTTTTTATGTCCGAAGACGCCCGCGAAGCCCTGAAAAAATATATAAAAGCTCGCAAGGATATGAATGAAGCTCTCTTTGTACAAGTAGGTAAAAAGTTAAAAAATGACGACCCGGCTCCCCTGACCCGCCGCTCCGTCGAACGCATTGTAAAACACTACGCCGCCAAGGCCGGCATCACCCGCCGGGTCACCCCGCACGTCATCCGTCATTCTTTCGCCACCGACCTCCTCCAGAACGGAGCGGACATCCGTTCGGTCCAGATGATGCTGGGCCACTCCAACATTTCCACTACCCAGATTTACACCCACGTGACCGACAAGCAGCTGCGGGAGATACATAAAAAGTTTCATAGCAAAAAATAAAACGACACCGCCAAGGTAACGGTGTCTTTCATTATTTTATATCTACTTTATAGCAAAACTGGTGAGAATAGAGCATTTCTAATTTCTTCTAAACTCAGAGATATCAATATTCCTCCGTTTGTAAGCTTCGGCTCGAATCTTTTCAGAGCGTTTATTAATTTTACTGAATGTCCCTCCAGTGCTTTAAAAACTAGCTCAACCAGGTCCTGCTTGGCAACTGGGATCAGAGAACTTTGAAGAAAAACCTTTATTCCCTTACCGAGTAATTCCTTTGAAATCTTTTTTACAAATAGATTTACAAAATTAACTCTGACTTCATATTCCGAGGTTTGGTTATCCGCATCACAGGAGTCATTCTTCATCTCAGACTGAATTTCTTCGGGACTCGATTCTTCTACTGAAATATCGGTGGCTGGGAGAGTGTAATTCTGTACTTCTTCCGTTATAATTTGGTTTTTACTCTCCTCGGGGGAATCCTTATGCAAATCGGTCGATTTTTCCAACTCTATCTCCATTTTATGATATAGGGCTGAGACATCCAGCTCAAGATTATTTTCATCGATTTTTTTAATCTTGATAAGGGGGTTCATATCGTGTGCTAATAGGAAATTTTGCAACATATATATGCGCCCCCTGTTTTCTACTCCGGTGGATACTGCTATAACGAGCTTCTCTGGATCATAGTTGTGAACCTTGAAGGCCCTATTACTTTCCCCATTGTAGTAAAAAATTGTATTTATTTCCTTTCTTATTTTCGAAAGAATTTCATTGTTATACATGACAATGGTTTTTAAGAGTTAAAACAATATTGTTTATATGTCGAGGTAAGATTATTCTGGTCTTGATGCTACATCATTTATCTGCTTTGTCAATGACAGTAAAAATCGATAATTGGATATAATTTCAATGATGAAAATAATTTCTTGGAATGTAAATGGCATACGGGCGGTGCACAAAAAGGGCCTTTTCGTGCCCTTCGTAAAAAAATACAAGCCGGATATATTGTGCTTGAACGAAACCAAGGCGGAGAAACATCAAAGCGAAGTGGACCTGCCGGACTACGAAGAATATTGGAACAGCGCCGAACGCAAGGGCTACAGCGGCACGGCAATTTTTACCAAACAAAAGCCGTTATCAATAGCGCTGGACATTCCGGATAAAATTGCCAAAAAATACGGGCTGAAAGCGGACGGTTACGGCAACCCGAATTCCGAAGGCCGGGTCATCGCCGCCGAGTACAAAGATTTTTACGTCGTCAGCGTGTACACGCCAAATGCCAAGGACGACCTGTCCCGCATCCCTCTCCGGCACGAAGAGTGGGACCCGGCGTTCCTGGCCTACATGAAAGAATTGGAAAAGGAAAAGCCGGTGATTTTTTGCGGTGATTTAAACGTGGCCCACACCCCGGACGACCTGGCCAACCCGAAGCCGAACGAAGGTAAAAAAGGTTTCACCCAGGAAGAGCGCGAAGGCATAGATAAGATAATCGCCGCCGGCTTTGTGGACACTTTTCGGATATTTAAGAAAGGCAACGGCTTCTACACCTGGTGGAGTCACTTCTCAAACGCCCGCGCGCGAAACGTCGGCTGGCGGATAGATTATATTTTCGTGAGTAAAGCTCTTGCAAAGAAAATCAAAAAGGCGGACATCCTGCCGGAAGTAACGGGCTCTGACCATTGCCCGGTTATGATAGAAATATAAGCTTGGGCTTTACTTTCCCGAACCATTTCCGGGATAATTCCTTTACATTCGGGGTGATATCCGTAACCAGAATTTTTGCACTTCCGCCCTGAGAAAGTTTCTTGCTTATCTCCGGATGACTTTTAAGATAATTTTTCAGCTTGGCCGGAATTATTTCATCTTGGGAGATTATCTTTACCTTTTTCGGCAGTAATTTTTTTATTTCGCTCTTGAAAATCGGGTAGTGGGTGCAGCCTAGAACCAGCGCTTCTGGTTTTTTTGCGATTAGCGGCCCGAGATATCCGGCCAGAAAACTTTTTGCCTGCTTTGCTTGCCCTGAGCCTGTCGAAGGGTTCTCCCCCGCTTCGGCGAGCGGCACCAGCATCGGCGCCGCGTTTTGGAAAATTTGTGCATTTCTATTTATTTTTTTTATCTCCGCCGGAAAAGTTTTCGATGCCACCGTGCCGACGGTAGCCAGAATTCCGATTTTCCTGAATTTGGCCGCCTCCTCCGCCGCCGGAATCAAGACACCGATAACTTTTCGATTTGGAAATTTTTTTGGTAGGTATTCTCTTTGAATTCTCCGAAGCGCCCTGGCGCTCGCGGTATTACAGGCGACAATCACCAACGCACAATTCTCTTTCCGGAGCAGGAAGTCTATGCATTCCCGGGTGAATTGATACACCGTCTCGTGCGAACGGCTGCCGTATGGTACGCGCTTGGTGTCGCCCAGATAGACATAATCATACTCCGGCATTTTCTTCCGTATCGCCCGGGCTATAATCAATCCCCCGACCCCCGAATCAAAAATTCCGATTTTCATTTTACTTTTTTACCCCGTGCTTTTCGTGTAATTTTTCAACCTCCTCTTCCTCCAGCTCTTCTTTTTTCTCTTTTCCCCTGTCGCCCAAGGCTTTCAATGCTCCGTCAGGCAAAGCATCCAAGGATTTTGCCAATGCTGACAAGTGTTCCATGGTATTTTTGGACGGGTCGTCCAGGACTTCCTCCAGAAGTGCATGCAAAATCCAGCCCATGCGAGGCCCGGGCTTTATGCCCAGATCTTTCATCAGGAAATTACCATCGATTTTCAGCTGGCCGACAGAAATCGGGTCGCGCAGGGCTTCCTCGATCATAGCGTGATACTTGCGCAGACGATACGGCGCTTCTTTTTTCTTCATCCCGACCCGGTCGCATTCGCGGACATTCATCAGGAGCCAAATATTATCCTTGCCGACCTTGGTAATGATTCTTCGCACGGCGGAAAGAGTAATTTGTTCAGTATCGGAGAAAAACATGTGGGTGCGCACCAGTTTTTCCACTAAATCCGTCTCTTTTTTGGGAAATCGTAGGCGCTCCATTATTTTTTTTGTCATCCGCGCGCCTATGACTTCATGCCCGTAAAAGGTAAATTGTTTCTTCCCCGGCTTCCCGGCAGCACGCCTGGACTTTGGCTTGCCAATATCATGAAACAGCGCCGCGAGTCGAACTTCCAGGGGCCAATTTTTATCGGCCGCATGCTGAAGAGCCTCTAAAAGATGGTTCCAGACATCATAAATATGTTCGCCACCTTGTTCGCAGCCTATTCCCTCTCTAAGTTCCGGAATTATATGCCCGAGAAGGCCAAATTTTTGAAGCATATCGATGCCTACGGCCGGACTGGGTGACATTATTATTTTTACCAGCTCATCGTTTATTCTCTCGGGAGAAATTTTACGAATAAGTCCGGAGTTCTTGATTATGCTTTCGGTAGCTTCATGCGAGATTGTAAAACCGAGTTCCACGGCAAAGCGAACCGCCCGCATCATTCTGAGAGCATCTTCGGTAAAACGTTCATCCGGCTCCCCTACCGTGCGTATCAGTTTGTCCTTTATGTCTTTTTGGCCCTCAAAATTATCTGTGATTTCTCCAACCAGGCTCAGCGCCAGAGCGTTTATTGTGAAATCTCTCCTCCGTAAGTCATCTTCCAACTTGGCACTGAATTTAACCTCATCAGGGTGCCTAAAATCACTATATTTAGTTTCCAGGCGATAGGGGGTCACCTCTATTTGTCTCAGGGTTTCACGCGAAACTTCCTCTTGAACTATTATCACCGTACCGAATTTATTTTCATAAACCGTTTTTTCAAAGAGTGCGATTATTTGCTCGGGCTTGGCGTTGGTTGTCAAATCCCAATCCTTCGGCTCTCGATCCAGGAGGATATCTCGGACACAGCCGCCGACCAAGTACGACTCAAAACCAGCGGATACGAGCTTATCCGCCACTTTTTTTACCTCATTTGGAATTTTCCCCTGCAAGGCCTTAGAATTGAAATTCAATTTTTTTGTGCGGCCAGGGAGAATCGAACTCCCGTCTCATCCTTGGCAAGGACGTGTTCTACCACTAAACCATGACCGCTGATTAATTTATAACGGCACCAATTATATTATTTTTATTACTACATTGCAATTATATAAACACCTTGAAAAACAAGGTTATTTTGATTAAGTGATCATTCAAGGTATAATTTACAAGTCGTTTGCACCCGTGGTGAAATGGATATCACAACAGTCTTCGGAACTGTCGTTGGGGGTTCGAATCCCTCCGGGTGCACAATTGTCCGTTATGTAGAGTTGTCCTAAACATAATCCTTCTATTTAAAGGATTTATTGAAAAACTGTGGATAACTGTGTTGGTAATGTTTATAAAGGACATCTTTTAAATTGTCTTTTTGATATTATTTTATATTAAATTAACTTGTAAAATAAGGTGATTTTGTTTAAAAGACACATTTTAATATAATTTAGTTTCATATGAAACATGTTACTTATGAAACTCTAAAATATGCCAAAGGTATTTACTTCTGAAAAACAAAAGATAGGGGAGATTGGAGAAAATATTGCCGCTAAATTTCTGATTAAAAATGGTTTTAGCATACTGGATCGAAATTATACCAAGAAATGGGGAGAGATTGATATAATCTCAGAAAAGGATAATAAAATATATTTCATAGAGGTAAAATCAGTTGCACGTGAAACTCTAGAAAATGTTATTCATGAAACGGGTGATTATTATAGGGCTGAGGACAACATGCATCCCTGGAAACTTAAAAGATTGTCTAGAACCATACAAACGTATTTATTATCAAAAAATATACCGGAGGACAAAGAATGGCAAGTTGATCTCTTAGTTATATATCTTGATTTAAAAAACAAGAAAGCTAAGGTAAAAGTAGTAAGCGATATAGTTTTATGACCCGTTCGATAGCTCAGGGTCATAGTGAATTTATTTGAACTATGATATACTCTCCGCGTTTAAAGGGCGAAGCGAAATTGCGGGCCGTAGTATACCGGTAGTACAAGCGCTTTGGGAGCGTTTAGACCGCGTTCGATTCGCGGCGGCCCGACAATGCGGGATTAGTTTATCGGTAAAACATCAGTTTTCCAAACTGAGGTGAGGAGTTCGACTCTCCTATCCCGCACATCTTCCAAAAAGCTTATTATACTAAAAAAGCCTTATTTAAAAGGCTTTTTTAGTAAACTGTCTAAAGATAAAATTACTGTTTCCAAGATCCGTCTACTCCTGGATTTCGTGCACCTATTACTCCAAAGTGAAGGTGCGGGCCGGTGCAACGGCCGGTGCAACCAACATAACCTATGACTTGTCCTTGAGAAACTTCTTGTCCTGTAGTAACGGCTATTTTAGACTGATGAGCGTAGAGAGTCTGAGTTCCATTGGGATGAGACAAGATAACAAGATTACCATAAGCGCCGTTCCAGCCATACTTTGCAAAAATCACCTTTCCAGATGCAGCAGCATGGATAGGAGTACCGGCTGCAATAGCCAGATCTACAGCATTCTTGTCGTGCAGGCCTTGGCTCAAACGATAACCTGGTACAGGGTCTACGTAATAACCAGAAAGATTCTTTGTGGGATGACTTTGATAATATTGGTTACTCTTCGCAACTGTGTCACTTAAACTTTGGACCGGTTTATCACCTTCATCTGATTTTTGTGCGTTTGGAATTATAAGTTTATCCCCAGGGATAAGAGCTACGCTATCACCCGCTAAGCCGTTATAAAGGACAATGTCGTTTATATCTGCATTATACATTTTAGCTATACTTTGCAGGGTTTGTCCCTTAAGAATAGTGTGCTCTACTCCTGATATGGGTAATATGAAAAGGACATCTCCGGGAGAAATTGTGTCTCCTTTTTTCATGTCATTTGCCCAAAGTATGGTGTTTGTGGACACATTGAACATTTGAGATATTTCAGAAAGAGTATCCCCCTGCCTGACGACATAAAT
>DASZPN010000023.1:0-5901 GCA_035549995.1 Minisyncoccota bacterium | reverse complement strand
GTCAGATTTTCGCCCAGAAAGCGCTCGTAGTTGCCCATGTCCTGGTCGCATTCATCGCCGTCTTCCAAAACAAAAACCTCGCCGTGCTCGGTGGGGTTCATTGTGCCCGCATCTACGTTTATATACGGGTCGATTTTTATGGCGGTTACGGCAAGTCCGCGATTCTTAAGGATGAGACCGAGCGAGGAGGACGTTATGCCTTTTCCGACTCCGGAAATTACGCCGCCCACTATGAAGATATATTTGGTCTCTTTTTTTGCCGCCATTATTGTGCCTTTTTACCTGTTTAAATATTTACGGGTCGCCAGGAAAGAAGAGAACGCTCCCAGAACAACGCCGGATAATAATACAATAATAAGGATTTCAAGAAAATTTGCAAAGTAGTACTGCCGCAGGTTCATTCCCAGGAATCCGGTCATATTCTTGCCGAACCAGGCAGTCACCGGCCACAAAATGAGCAGAGTGATGACTGTGGCGACCACCCCGTAAATCGCCCCTTCCACCATAAACGGCCCGCGCACGCGGGTCTTGGAAGCGCCCACCAGGCGCATCACACCTATCTCCTCCCGGGAGAAGAATATAGCCAGGCGGATGGTGTTAAAAGTTACCACAATGGATATGATGATGAGGATAAGCGTAATCAAAAAGCCCAATTTCTCCGCCCCGCCGATGATGGAATTCAGCCGGTCGATCACGAGCTTGTTCTGATAGTAATTCACTTTGTCGATAATTGAAGCGGAGCCTTGAGCCAAAGCGTCGTCGGACTTTAGGAAATTCGCGATGCTCTCGTACTGGGAAACTTCCTTGGCTTTTACGCTCAAGTACGCGCCGAGAGGATTCTCGCCGATTTCATCCAGGGCCTGGATAGTCGGGTAATCATTCTGGTGCCGGTCGCGGAATATCTGGAGCGCCTGGTCCGCGCTGGTGTAGGTAACCTGCGCGACTTCCGGCAATTGGGAGATGGAATCCTTGAGAGACATTATCTGGCCCTCGTCTGCGCCGGGCACAAAGTAAATGGTGACGTCCACTTTGTCCTTGATCTGGTCAAGTGAAAAATGGAGGACCGCCTGAAGCAATATCAGAATTGCGATAACGGACAGGGTGATGGTGGTAACCAGAACCGCAGCCCAAGAGACCACGCCGTTGCGGCGGAAACTCAGAAACCCCGATTTTACTATTCTCCTTAAGTCCGCCATAATTCCAGAATTATAACATAATACTAAATAACGTATTTGCCATCTTTGTCGTCCCGGATAATCTTGCCTTTCTCCATAGTGATCACCCGCTTGCCGATGGAGTCTATCACTCCGCGATTGTGGGTAGTGAGAATAACAGTAGTGCCGAGATCATTTATTTTTTTTAAAATCTGCACGACTTCATAAGTGTTCACGGGGTCAAGGTTGCCGGTGGGCTCGTCGGCCACGACCAGGTCCGGCTGGTTTATGATGGCGCGCGCGATGGCCAGGCGTTGCTGTTCTCCGCCGGACATCTGATTAGGGAAATGATGCATTTTACCGCCGAGATCCACCAGCTCGAGCACGTGGGGCACGCTTTGCTTGATCTCTTCGTCGGTCTTGCCCACCGCCTCCATCGCAAAAGCAATATTTTCATAAGCAGTCTTGCCCGGCAGAAGTTTGAAGTCTTGGAAGACGGCCCCGATGCGCCGGCGGAGTTTGGTAAGATCTTCGGATTTTAATTTATGCACATTCAGGGACTCAAAAAAAACACTGCCCACGGTCGGGTGTTCATCCGCCAGGATAAGCTTTACCAGAGTAGTCTTGCCGGCGCCGGAATGGCCCACGATGGACACAAATTCTCCCGCGTTGACGGTGAGATTCACATCCTCCAGGGCGACAGAGTCTTTATTGTATATTTTGGAAACGTCGTTGAAATAAATCATATGCTAAGCACAAAAACCATTATATAGGATTTAGCGGGAATCAACAAACCAAGGTATCAGCAGGTATTTACAAAATACCTATTTTATGCCAAAATAAGGGCGGAATATTCCAAAAACCTAATACTCAAAGCTATGGAAGTGTTAAACCCTCCTCCCGATCTGCGGGACAGAATGATTAGGGATAAAAAATTGCACAGACGCCTGACTTGGTTGTTAGTAGTGCTCATTTTCTTATTGCTCTGGCTGGGTAAAAAGAAAATGTCGGAACCAGTTAAAACTGATCAGGCTCATGCGACAGTCCCCAAATAACTCTCTATTGATTTAAACTAAGAAGTCCGACATCTTACGACGCCGGACTTTTATTTTTATAAATTCTTCTCCGCCTCGATAAACATATCCAGTTCACCGTCGTCCAGGACTCCTTTGGTGTCGCTGGTTTCCGCGCCGGTGCGAAGGTCTTTGACCAATTTGTACGGGTGCAGGACATAGTTCCGAATCTGATTCCCCCACTCAATTTCCGTGGCCTTGCCACTCTGCATACTCTCCACCAGGGACTTGTGCTCGTCTTCGGATTTTTTGAAAAGTTTTCCGCGCAGGATTTCCAGCGCCCGGTCGCGGTTCGCTTCCTGGCTGCGCTCCTCCCGCACGGACACGGTGATGCCGGTCGGCCGGTGCGTGGCCCGCACAGCAGTCTCGCGCTTGTTTACGTTTTGCCCGCCCGGCCCGCCGGCTTTGGAAAATTCTATCTCCACATCAGCCTCACTCAGTTCCGGCATAGCCGCCTTTGGAATCTTAGGCAAGACTTCTACCAGAGCAAAACTGGTATTGCGCTTGGCTTTGGCGTTGAATGGGCTGGTGCGCACCAGGCGGTGCACGCCGGACTCGTGCTTGAGTGTGCCGTAGGCATTTTTGCCCTCCACTTCAAAAGAGATGTTTTTGATGCCGTTGTGCTCATTCCAGTGCTGATGAATCATCGTAACGGAAAAGTTTTTGCGCGCGAAAAATTTTCCATACATATCGTAGAGCATCCGGGCCCAATCCTCGGCATCGTCCCCGCCCGCGCCGGAAATGATGGACACGATGGCCGGCCCGCGGTCAAAAGCCCCCAAGCCTTCCCGCTTGGCCTTTAGGTCCGCAATTTTTTTAATCACTTCCTGCGCCTTAACCTTGTCGCTCCAAAAATCCGGGGCGGACATTTCCGCCTCCAGCGCAGTGATTTCTTTTCCTATTTCATTCTCGTCCTGCATGAGCCACCTCTCGGGATTGAACCGAGGACCCCGTCTTTACGAAAGACGTGCTCTACCAACTGAGCTAAGGTGGCGTGCCCACACTTTAGCAAAAAAACTTTTTAATCTCCAGCCGGCATCAGTTGCCGCTTGAGGCCGGAGTTTTGGAGATATCTCCGGTAAAGGGTATGAAATAAACGCCTATATCTTTTTTGGAATGCACCTTTCCGTCCGCGTCTTTGGTGTAGACGTATAGAAATTGTCCGCGCTTAAAGGGCTGGCCCACCGGAATTACCATTCGCCCTCCGGGCTTGAGCTGGTCGATCAGCGCAGGCGGCACGTACTGCGCCGCGGCGGTGACGATGATATCGTCAAAACCGCCCGAAACTTCCGGCCAGCCGTAAAAGCCGTCGCCGACTTTTGTCTCGATATTATCATAGCCGAGCGGCGCGTAAATTTTCTGGACAGCTTCGCCGAGTGGCTTGATGATTTCGATGGAATACATTTTTTTCACGATACGGGAAAGTAGCGCGCTCTGATAGCCCGAGCCCGTGCCGATTTCGAGAGCCACGTCCGTCGGCTTGGGCTGGAGCAGCTCTGTCATATACGCTTGACCCAGATAATCGGAAAGGGCGGAACCGTAGCCGATAGCCCAAGCTTTGACCTTATCTACTTTGTCTTCGTATGCGGAGCTGGCGGAGGATTGGCCGGTCTGATAATTGTAATGAAAATATTCGCGCGGAACTTCGTCAAACGCACGCAGGACAGCCGGATCCGCGCTCCCGAAATGCTGAGTCAAATAATTCGCCACAATGTCATGCGCGGTCTTTGATCTGGCCCGTATCGCATCGAAGGTGCCGGAACTAATGTTGGACTTGCGCCCGCTCCCAGCCATCGCTGTCTCATAAGCGTCAAATGTCCAGGCGGCGCTGGAGGCATCAATGCCGGCAGGTGCGGACACAGCAGGCTCCGGAGCCGGAGCGGTTTGCTCTGGAGCGCCTGCTTCGGGCCCGCTCTCTGGCACTGTCTCTGTAGTTTGTTTTTTATGCGCAAAAGCCAACAACAAAACCACAACTGCCGCCGCAGCTGTGATCACAAGCAAGATTCTTGAATTTGATTTTCTTTTCATTATTTCTGGCGGTCCGCCGGGTAAGCAAACAAGACTATTATATAGGAAAGAGCACCGAGCGCAATCGAGGCCTTATATCCGAGAGAAAGTATGACTATGGCCGCAAGCGGCGGAGCGATAACCGAGAAGGCGCCGTTTATGCTCCAGGCCCAGGGCAAGAGATATTCCTTGTTGCCTCGAAAGCGCGACAGACCCAGGGCGAACGGAAAGCCGAGCGCTATGGCAAGCGGAGCAATAATGATAATCAAGGCTATATATTTGATTACAAGCGGAGATGATTGAAGATAGGAAAAAATCGGGTCGGCCAAGACAGAGGCCAGGAAGGTCCAGAGGGCTACGGCTGCCGCGACCCGGACCAGGGCCCGGCGGGGCCTGGAGATAAATTTATCAGACCAAAAACTGCCCAGGCCAGATAAAACCAGCATGGCGGCTAAGACTATAGCAAAGCCGAACGCGTCGTTGTAAAGAAAAGAAGAGGCCTTCTCGATCAGGTAGACTTCAAAGAAAAAGAATCCCAAGCCCAGCCCGGCAAAGTAAAGTATAGGCCTCGCCAACTCGCGCGCGGATGGAATATTTTTGCGCCAGTATAAAAGCGGCAAGCAAAGAATTATGATTGCGAGCAGAATCGACTGCAACAGTACGGCCAAGTTTACCAGAGAACCCATTTCCCTTTCCGGAACGAGCGAGATATTTTTCAATATGGATTTGAGATTGGACAGGCGCAGTATGGAGTAAAAATCCGGCCGGTCAGAAGTGGCGGGCGTTATCCTGAAAAAATTATTTTTTACGAAAGAGTCATGCTTTGCGGAGAAAAGATGCCGGATGTCGTCGCGGAGGGAGTCCGTGGCTTCGCCGCCGGACTGAGATGCAGCGCCGGATGTGAAAGACACCGCGGGCAGATCGTTCCAGACCGGAAGGTTTGCGGGCAAACCCGGAGCATAGGACACGTCGAAAGAGCGGGCGTCGGCAAAGCTCTCGAGCTTTTTAATATCTCCCGCAGAAAAAGGTTCGGATGATACCAGCACCCGCGCGTTCCAGCTGGAACGGTAAACTAGGATATGATCTTCGGGCGAAGATACGCCCGCATCGATCAAGCCCGCGCGGGCAGTATCCAGAACTTTGAGCACATAAGTGGGAAATTCTTTTATGGAAACGGGGATGGAAATCAGGCCGTCCGGCTTTAGGAGCCCGAGATAAATCCCTATTGCTTCCCGGGTAAAAGCAAATTTGTCCGCTTCGGATTGACTCAGAAAGTTGGAAGCGACGTCCACGACGTCAAACTTGCCTTCCCCCGCCGGCCCCATAGCAGACGGCGAAGTTTTTAGAAAGTTTACCCTGGCATCCGCCGGCAGAGCATTTTTTACCATAGTGTAAATAACCGGATCCGGTTCCAACGCAGTGAAGGAAGACACACCCAGGGTTTTTGCCTCAAGCATTTTGAATCCGCCCTCCGTGCCCACAAAGAGCGCGGCGGCCCCGGGACGCAAATCATACGGAAAAGAGTCTAGCGTAGCGGGCAAATAGCCCGGGTCAAAGGCGCCCTTTGGCAGGGACATTATCCGGCTGCCGTCCTTGTATACGCCGTAAGTGGAAGGCGGCGGTGAGGCGTGCAAAAGGCCCGCATCGTTGGAAAAGTCCACGTCCAG